>DFQD01000005.1 GCA_002377605.1 Gammaproteobacteria bacterium UBA3498
GGACTTATGTCAGTTATTGAGTTTCCAGTTAGTTCCAGGTTTTGCAAGCTAGTAAGACCACGAATGGGACTAAGATCAGTAAACGAATTTCCTGCCAGTCTCAATTCAATTAGGCTTGTCATATTACTTAGAGGACGTAAGTCACTTACTTCCTGTGTATGCACATTTAAATCTTCTAATTTAGTTAGCTTCGCCAGCGGACTTATGTCAGTAATAGCATTAGTAAAAAGAATGCCAGTAGCACCTCGATAAGTTCTGGGATTTTGTCCGCCAATAAAATCTCCATGACGGTGTAATCTCAATACCCGTAATTCTGTAAGCTCGCTTAAAGGGCCTATATCGGCAAGAGGGTTTTCGCTGAGAAACAGACTTGTCAGCTTGGTCATCCCTTCAAGGGCGCTGAGATCACTGATCCAATTAGTATGTAGATTTAATGCTACAAGATTAGTGAGACTGGCCAGTGGACTTATGTCTCTTAACCCCCGATTATTCATGGACAAACGGGTTAACCCAGTAAGATTTTGAATTCCGGACAAGTCATGAAACTCTTGATCCGGATCGCGCCACTCGGGAGATCCAGATACGTAGCGCGTAGGACCAGGACCCGACGCATTTAATGCACTCAGTTCTGCTGCAAGCTCACAAGTGAGCTCACCATCTGAACCGATCGATAATGCATCACGAACTATAGATTCCAGAACTGGATCTGCAAAACTAATCACTGCCTGCCGATTATTTCCACAAGAATCGCCTGGTGATAATTGTTGAGCATTAACGGCTATGGTCTTAAAAGCACTGATTAAAAAAATGAAACAAAGGGAGGTAGCTGAAATTGCTTTTGTCTTTGTAGTCATATTATTTCCTACTTGATAATCGAGTTATTGACGATCGAGCAATCTGCCAGCACCACCTAATTCATAATAAACCAGAGGCACAAAATCAATTGCGGTCCAACCTGCTTCCTGCCCCCACTTAGCATCGTATTTAGCCGCTGGTGCAGCTGCCATAACCTCATCAAGATGTTTGCCTTCTCGGATCATGGTGTACACCTGATCACGAATATCCAAAATCATATCCAGAAATTCTTCCATTTCTGCGCGACCAACAATCTCCAAACCATGACCAGGAATTACTTTAGTGTTTGGCCCTGCCATAGAAATGGCCAAATCCAATGCGGCAATAGTTCCTCTTAAGGTGCCGCCATTAAACTTGTCAATGATGGGATAGCTGGTAGTTCTATATACATCACCAAGATGCAGTACATCGGATTCCGGGAAATAGACAAAAGTATCACCATCTGTATGAGAAGGTGGGGCAAGAAAAGCACGAACTTCCTCGCCGTTTAAATGAAAGCCGATTGCGCTGTCGTAAGTAATTAGTGGACGTCCTCCAGCTGGAGGTTGTGGCGCGAAGCTGCCGCCTTGACGCGGAAAGTGACTGCTCTCTTCGAAAAACTTAGTGCGCGTGTTGTCGTGAGCAAAAATTAAAACGCCAAGGTTCGCTAGGTTTTCATTACCGCCGACATGATCACCATGGATATGAGTATTGATGAGAAACCGAATATCTTCATCGGTCACTTCCTTGATTACCGCGACAAGTCGGTCAGCAAGTGGCGCAAAAAGTGCGTCGACCAAGAGCACTCCATCTGGCCCAACCTGCACACCAATATTGCCCCCACCTCCTGGCCGCTGAACCATATAAACATTACCTTGCACATGCTCAATGCTTAACTCAACTCCTGCGAAGCGACCTTGAGCGAATAAACTTGAAGAAACAAATGCAAGGCTGCAAATGACTATTAGTAGAGAGAATGATCTTTTCACTTTTCCCATTTTTAAATTAACCTTTACGTAAAACTTTTATTGGAAGTACATTTGATTATTAATTGTTTGTGAAATCTAACTCAGCGATAGCTATTCCACTTTCTCCAGCAACTGCATACAACAGATAGGTTTTGTCCTCTTCCTGATAAATTGCAGGATCTCTGAGTTGATTAACTCGCACATCAATGTAGCCACCTCGCGAAGGCTCAATTGGAAGATCTGATCCTTCCCATTCAGTCTCAGGTCGCAACACCTCCACGGGTTCAGTCGCAGCCCATTGCATCCAGTCACCCGACAAATCAATAGTCGATAAAAATATGCGCTCCGGTGAATCACTTCGGTTAGTAAAAAATACGTATAGCTGATTATCACGTATCATCAAAGCAGAATGCCGCATCGCAGGTGTAAAGAAGTTAGGACCTTCTTCGAAATTACTCAGACCATCACGAGAACGGTAGAGATTACCGGGCATGGACATCGCATAGAAATAACCGTCGTGTTCGATCACTCGAAAATAGGCTCGTCCTAAATCTTCTTCTCTGCCTTCAAAGTTAATTCCGTCATTAGAAACAGCATGGCGAGTTAACTGCCGGCCTACTCCACGGCCATGAAAGTACATAACTATCTGTTGCAAATCTTCACGTACGTGCACGTCCGGTGATGCGATGTGTGCATAGAGCGCCGCATTCTGGCCAGGCGCCAATGAGCAAGGAGGACAAGTAGTCGGGAAAAAGGAATCTTCCAGTTTTAATGTGCCTGGAGAGTAAACTGTCCATGGCCCAGTGACTGATTCAGCATAGGCCATGCGAATGTACTCGCCCCTATGATCGGCAAAATACAAGTAATACTCACCTAAAGGATTCTCAACCCAATCAGGAACTTTGATAAGAGAAGGCCCCTGAATATT
>DFQD01000134.1 GCA_002377605.1 Gammaproteobacteria bacterium UBA3498
TTATGAATTGGATTTAATCATTTCCGAAGCTGATTATGTTCTTGTGTTAGCTGAAGTACACTGTAGTCGAAAAACAGGTTTCAAAACCATAACTGCTGCCAAAAAAGATCGCTTCCGAAAAGCTTGCGCTTTATTTTAATTTTTAACAATCACACCGTGCTCTAGTCTGCCTCCCTTATAGATTTGAAGTCATAGTAATTTCTACTGCAACAATTCGCGATAGACGAACCAGAGTGGATTTATAATGCATTCATATTAAACTTCTTTCTCAAGGTCACACTCTATTTACTAGAACTTTCTTAAAATTCTGAGGAATTTAGAGTAACAAAGGGAATAAATCGGCCGATAATTAGGAATATTTTTCTGAGCACTAAGGTTTAGCGGAATTGCAATGAATTTAGAGGAGCGAATAAGCAATCACTTCACGGAAAGTATTGAAATCAAACAAAGGTCAATGGACGAGCTGGTGATTCCTATTCAGCATGCTGGAAATTGCATGGTGCAAAGCTTACTTAATGAAGGAAAAATCCTAAGTTGCGGAAATGGAGGCTCTGCAGGAGACTCCCAGCACTTTTCTGCAGAACTATTGAATCGGTTCGAAAAAGAGCGTCCAGGGCTGCCGGCAGTTGCATTATCCACTGACAGCTCAACCCTTACTGCTATTGCAAATGATTATGACTATAGTGAGATTTTTGCAAAGCAGGTTACAGCTCTAGGACAATCAAATGACGTGCTTCTGGCAATTTCCACCAGTGGAAATTCTGCCAATGTTATAGAAGCAATAAACGCCGCACATGATCGAGGAATGTCGATTGTGGCATTAACCGGCAGGGATGGCGGAACAATGGCGGGCCAACTCCAGGAAAAGGATGTAGAAATTAGAGTCCCGTCCGATAGAACAGCAAGAGTACAAGAAGTTCACTTAGTAGTTATCCACTGTCTTTGTGACTTTATAGACACGCAATTATTTGGAGGAGATGAAGTATGAAACCATACAGATTCTTTGCATTCCTTTCTTTAGTAACACTAGCTTCCTGTTCAACCATATTAGTAAATACGACTAATCGTGAAGGAATTGCTGAAGACCCAACTGAAAGAACCGCAGGGGCAATAGTCGAAGACCGCTCTATTGAAACAAAGATAGCGGTAAACCTTAAAGCTGAAGAACCAGCATTTCGTGCCGCTCGTTTTGATGTGGTGAGCCATAATGGAGTTGTACTACTGGTTGGGCAAGTTGAATCGAATGAGCTGAAAGCGAAGGCTGCTGAAATCGCTTCTAGAGCTAGCACCAAGATAAAACGTATTCATAATGAATTAGAAGTTTCAAATATAGCTGGACTTATTGCTCGCGGTAATGACACTTGGATTGCCACGAAAGTGCGAACTTTAATGCTCGCCAATGATGATGTCCCATCCGACCAAGTCAGAGTCGTTGTAGAAAACGGAGCTGTATTTCTGATGGGCATTATCAGCCAATCTGAAGGAGACAATGCGGCGAACATCGCACGTAATGTTTCTGGCGTTACTAAAGTCGTGAAAGTTTTCGAATATCTTAGTTAAGTTTCACTTAACTATTCGTAGCGAAGGTTTCTTAATGGAAGCCGGTTGCGACTCACTTTCTGAAGAACCTTTTGAACCATCTGACCCAGTAGGATCAGGTGGTTCGCTACCGCTGGTATCCGTATCAAAGATCATCCCTTGCCCGTTTTCTTTAGCATAGATTCCCATTACCGCATTGATAGGAACAAAAATCTGATTTGGAATACCCGCAAAACGCCCTTCAAAATCGACAGCGTTGTTACGAATTGAAAGTGATTGAACTGCAGTTGGAGAGATATTCAAAATTATTTGACCATCTTTTACATGCTCTTGCGGAACTTCCACATCAGCTGCATATGCATTAACCAACATATAAGGAGTGCACTCGTTCTCTATAATCCACTCATAGAGAGCACGAATTATGTAAGGCCTGCTTGAGGTCATTGTCATAATGCTGCCCTATGAAAATAAAAACCTACTAAACCATCTCCTTTTCTTGTTCAGATAGGCTCGCCATAACAGATTCCCGCTCAAACAAACGATCGCGATAATCGAGTAATAGCTTAACCGCTTTGGATTTACCTAGATCAATACCCATGACTGGTAAACGCCAAAGAATTGGACATACAACACAATCGACAATGGTGAATTCATCGCTCATAAAGTAGGGCTTTTCACCAAATATAGGTGCGATAGAAATCAAGCTTTCACGCAGCTCCTTGCGCTTCTTGTCTAACTGCGAAGGTGTGCCGCTGCGTGCTATGATTGAATCTACCATAGTGCACCAATCTTTCCTGATGCGATAAATCCACAAACGGCTTTGCGCGCGAGCCACCGGGTACACAGGGAACAATGGCGGATGAGGAAAGCGTTCATCCAGATATTCCATCATGATATCGGCTTCATAAAGCACAAGATCTCTATCAACCAAGGTAGGCAATTTGTTATACGGATTTAGAGTAGCCAGATCCTCTGGTTTGTTGTCAGGATCAACGTCAATTGTCTCAACAGTTACTCCTTTTTCTGCCAGTACAATCCTTACTCGATGGCTGTAATGGCTGTTTCCATCCGAATAAAAAGTCATGGAAGATCTTTTAGCAACTACGCCCATAATTAGTCCTCAATTCCCAATTTTTGCTAGTATTTACTTTCTAGTGATAGTCTTTCGAATATTCTCTACCCATGAGTGCGGCGAGCACATAAAGCACACCTAGAAACAACAGCACCCAGATTCCTATCTGCTGCCTTCGATCCCGCACTGGCTCACCGATGTAATATAGAAAATTCACCAAGTCTGCCACAGCTGTATCAAATTCTTCTGTCGACATCGACCCATTTTCTTCTGCATGCAAATCACACTGAGCAGGATCTCCAGTTCCATGGTCATCGCAAGTCACATCACCTTGCAGATAATAGAGAACATTAGGCATTCCCACATTTGGAAAAATCTTGTTGTTTGTTCCTAAGGCTCGGGAAGAATCGTTATAGAAGGATCTTAAATAAGTGTATAACCAATCAGCACTATGCACCCGACCCGCTAAAGTTAAGTCCGGTGGCGCTGCGCCAAATGCCGCCTCTGCATATTGTTTGGACATGGCATTTTCAATTAGATCTCCAATTAACGAATCATCGAAAATTAAGTTTGCTAAAACTAAATCGTGAGGAATTTCCAAATCATCTGCAGTGCGCTCATAACGGGCATAACCAAGAGCATGGCAGCTTACACAGTAATTCATGTAGTACTTGAAACCACGTTGAAGCGAATCCTTATCATCAAAATCCGTTTCGACATGCTCAAGATCGACGTTATTCGCAGAAGCTGCTTCAGCACTTTCGGAAACCAACATCAGAGGTACAGCAACTAAAAAGATTATCAGTAATAAGCTTCCAATCATTTGTGGAATACTTATCCATCGACCTGTTAAACGTTTAGGCGGCTCAGTTGTTTTCTCTACGCGAGTGTACCAAGGCATAGCAAAGAAATAGGCGAAATACATTAATGTCGCTATTTGTGCCAACAACGTTTTTGCCGGGCTAACTGTCTGTGTTCCTAGATATCCAAGAATAATGAATGCCACAACAAAAATAAGCAGCGCGATACGGCTATACCATCCTTTATAGCGCATGGATTTAACAGGACTCTTGTCCAACCACGGCAGCAAGAACAGCATAAAGATTGCACCGAACATAACTAGCATCCCCCAGAAATTGGAATCGATGCCGAACAGCGGCAGTGTCATAGCACGAAGCATGGAATAGAACGGCGTGTAGTACCAAACCGGGGGGACATGCTCCGGAGTTTTCAGCGAATCAGCTTCCTGGAAGTTAGGAATTTCTAAAAAGTATCCACCCATTTCCGGGACGAAGAAAACGATCGCGCAGAAAAAAAACAAGAATAAAATTACTCCCGCTAAATCATGATAAAGTGTGTAGTAAGGATGAAAAGGAACACTGTCCACAGGAACACCATCAGGACCCTTATTCTCTTTTATCTCTACTCCATCTGGATTGTTCGATCCCACTTCGTGTAAAGCCAAAATATGAATAAACACCAAAGCAATTAACACGATTGGCAAGGCCACCACGTGCAAGGCAAAGAATCGATTTAGGGTGGCGCCAGAAATTAAATAATCACCGCGGATCCAAATTAAGAGGTCTTCTCCAATTACCGGTATTGAACCGAAGAGAGACACGATCACGTTAGCTCCCCAATATGAGAGCTGACCCCAAGGAAGGATATATCCCATAAATCCTTCTGCCATCAGCACCAGGTAGATGGCCATACCGATAACCCACAACAACTCTCGCGGCTTCTTATAAGAGCCATACATGAGCCCGCGGAACATGTGAAGATAGACCACAAAGAAAAATGCGGATGCGCCGGTAGAATGGAGATAACGCAATAACCAGCCGTAGTCGACGTCACGCATGATGTATTCGATAGAGGCGAATGCGCCTTCGGCACTAGGTGTGTAGTTCATAGTCAACCAGATACCGGTCAATAGTTGGATAACTAAAACTAAAAGCGAAAGAACACCGAAGAAGTACCAGAAATTAAAATTTTTAGGAGCGTAATATTCGCTCATGTGTTTCTTCCAAGCGGCAATAATTGGCAACCTTTCATCAATCCAGTCGCGAACACCAATCATGGCGGACTTAAAGCGACCTCGCTTAGATGCTGCTGGCGTGTTCTCTGTATTGGAGATACCGGTCATGCCGTTGTCTCCTCATCAATTCCGATCACTAAAACGGCATCGCCCTCGAAAGAATATGGGGGAACCTGCATGTTTCGAGATGCAGGCGAACCACTGTAAACACGACCTGCCAGGTCGAATCGAGAGCCATGACAAGGGCAAAAGAATCCACCGCGCCATTCTGTATCAAATGGTTCTGATCTCAGGGTTATGTATGGAGTTGGTGAACAAAACAAGTGAGGGCAGAGACCAACTAGTACTAATAATTCTGGTCGGCGAGACCGGTATTGGTTGCGCGCATAATCTGGTTGTTCCGGATCTTGCGAATCGGGATCGGCTAATCTTCCCGGATCTTCATTAAGCACATTCAATGCTGATTCGCTACGTCGGATTACGAAGATCGGTCTGCCGCGCCAGGCCGGAATTGGTCCTAGCATTTCGCCATCACCAAGGCGGCTGATATCAATTCGTACAGGAGCGCCCGCTGCTCGCGCTTTAGCACTTGGATTCCATGATCCGATGAAAGGAACTGCTGCTCCAGCTACGCCGGCGGCTCCGACGACTGAAGTTGAACCCACAAGAAACCGTCTGCGGCCAGTATTAGTACTGTCGTCAGTCACCGTAATTTTCTCCTTGAGAACACACTAAATTGCTATTGAAACTTCACAATGGAAGGAAGAACTTCCTGCTATCGTGGCGCATAGTGATGCAACCATTTAAGGGTAGCAATCTTTTTGAATTTTAGTGGAAATTGCAATTTTTCGCAAGTGATACCCTGGCCCAAAACCGTCGTATCCTACTGATATTGCAGCAAAAATATTTATTTTTTATAGTAAATATTTGAATCAAAAAAGGCCAGATTTGAAACCAAATCCAGCGTTTTTAACAAAAATCTTAGAGAACTAGCGCTTAGAAAATTGCGGCTTCTTACGAGCCTTGCGCAAACCAACTTTCTTGCGCTCAACTTCTCTTGCATCACGAGTTACAAATCCCGCCTTGCGCAAGGTTGGCTTCAACTCATTATCGTAGTCCATAAGCGCACGGGTAATGCCGTGTCGAATAGCTCCCGCTTGGCCGAAGCTACCACCACCGCGAACACTCACGTTGATGTCAAATTGCTCTGTCATCTCAACCAATTCAAGTGGTTGTCGCACTATCATTCGCGCAACTTCACGCCCAAAATAACCATCTAAAGGGCGACGATTAATAGTTATGTTGCCCTTTCCACTGGTTAAGTATACGCGCGCGGTTGATGTCTTGCGCCGACCAGTTCCGTAGTATTGAGTGACTGACATTAAATTTTACCGCCTACAGTGAAACAGTCTGTGGTTGCTGCGCACTATGAGGATGATCAGTGCCAGCATATACTTTGAGTTTCTTAAACATTGCCCGGCCCAATGGAGTCCGAGGTAGCATACCCTTAACTGCTAGTTTGATTACTTTTTCCGGAGAGCGTTCCTGCAGCTTTTCAAACGAGATGGATTTTAGACCACCTGGGTAGCCAGAATGAGAGTAGTACATTTTGTCTGTGGTTTTGTTTCCTGTCACCCTCACTTTTTCAGCATTGATGACAACCACATAGTCACCGGTGTCCACATGAGGCGTATATTCAGCTTTATGTTTGCCACGTAAACGGGTCGCAATCCCCGACGCCATGCGGCCCAGAGTCTGACCTTCGGCATCAACAAGCAACCAGTTTTGCTCTACCTCATGAGGCTTGGCACTGTAAGTCTTCATCGTACTTAATTCGAGCATCAGTTTAAGGAGCGCGAATACTACCGAAGAGGCTCTTAATATTCAAGAAAATTACCGCTACAAATCCAGGTTTTTTGGTTCTTGCAGCGAGTTTTCTGCTGCCTGAAAAACAGCCAATTTAGGCCAATAATTGCCTATATTCAAGCAAGGTGTTCACTGCTGAGATAACCGTGAGATTGCATCTCTAAAAGACGCGATGCGGTTCGCTTAAATTCGAAGCCAAGACTTCCTCCCTTATAAAGATCTGTAATTTCCGCTTCCGCTGAGATTATTAATTTCACGCGACGGTCATAGAGTTCGTCCACCAGATTGATAAAGCGGCGAACCTTATCACTCATAGTTTCGTCGAACTTAGGAACACCACTAACTATTAATGCATGGAACATTTTAGCAATTTCAACATAGTCAAAAGCACTGCGTGGCCCATCGCAGATGGCATCGAAATCGAACCAAGCTACATCTTCGGCATGGCACCGGGTTTCTATATCTCGATCTAAAATAGTAATAATTCCAGGAGTTTCAAAATGTGGGTGATTAGGAACTAGTTCGCGAAAACTCACTAGTAAGGCCTCCTCAGAAGAAGCATCCACTGGGCAATGAAAAAGAGTCGTCTGACTTAAACTGCGTAATCTGTAGTCGACATCACCATCTAGTTGCACAACTTCTGTGTTTTGCTTTATCAGCTCGATGGCTGGAAGAAATTTCTCTCTTTGTAGCCCGTTTTCATAGAGCCGATCCGGATGAATGTTGGAGGTTGCAATCAATATAACTCCATTCTCAAAAAGAGTCTCCATCAGTCCCGCGAGTATCATTGCATCTCCAATATCTAAGACAAAAAATTCATCAAAACAGAGAACACGAGTTCGACTGGCTATCTCAGCTGCGACAGATTCTAAGGGGTTTTTCTGCCGCTGCAGTTTACTTAAATCTTTGTGCACCAATTGCATGAATCGATGGAAATGAGTTCTCTCCTTTTGAGCAATAGGAAGGCATTCATAGAAAAGATCCATCAAGTAGGTCTTGCCTCGGCCAACACCACCCCAGAGATAGATGCCTGTGACTTTATCTACTTCTGAACTAGATCTTCCAAATAACAGAGTTAGTTTCTGAACTATAGAGAGTGTATCGATATTTGATTTATTTATGTTCCGATACAATTTATCAAATAACTTAACAACCCTTTTTTGATTTGGGTCTGAAGCAATGACTCGGTTGGCTAGATCTTGTTGATGTTTTTCTGAAGGTATCATTGTAACAAGTGATAACTGAAATGCATTTGGATTCTAGGGGTGTTTACTCTGATAAACCACCCCTTTTCCAGATTCGATGGATTAATGGAATCCCAATCTGAACTAATTACAGAGATGCAGCGGAATTGAGGTATACTTAAGCCTCTGCTCTCGGCTGGAGCACCATCTTCTTGAATTAGAGGCATCATTGAAAATGTCGCTATGGTTAGTAGCAATAGCTTGTTTGGCAATCGGAATTGTAGTCGGCGTTTTATTCGCCAGTCATTTGAACAGCAGCCCGGCTCGCATGAAAGAACTGGAAAGGCAAATAAAAAGTTTGAAAGAGTCTCATGGTGAATATCGCGATAGCGTTAGTGACCACTTCTCAATGACCGCCGAACTCGTCCAGCATATGACCGAAAGCTATAAAGAGGTATACCAACATTTAGCGAGCGGTGCCCAAGATTTATGTAACACAGAAGTGGCTAGTAAATTACTACCCACAGAATCAGACGCTGTATTTGAAGCCACTAGCCAGGAAGAGGAAGCGAAAGGACTTATCCCACCAAAAGATTATGCCGCAAAGCAATCACCCGATCAGATTGGCGCTCTTTCTGAAGACTTTGGTATTGAGAAAACCAAAACAGTTACTGATGAAGAAATTCCAATCCAGCCAGTAAAGTAAATCACTTTACTGACCAACTGCAATAGAGCATCGAAGCATGGCGGAGTACAACCTTACCCATTTAAAACAACTCGAAGCCGAAAGCGTTCATATTATCCGGGAAGTTGCTGCCGAATTTGATAAGCCAGTTATGCTCTACTCAATCGGAAAAGACTCCTCGGTTATGTTACACCTAGCTATTAAAGCATTTTATCCAGGCAGACCTCCTTTCCCCCTAATGCATATTGATACAACCTGGAAATTTAAAGAGATGATTGAGTTTCGTGACCAACAAGTTGAAAAACTAGGTCTGAACATGATCGTACATATCAATGAAGAAGGTGTAGCGGCGGGAGTAGGTCCACTTACCCACGGCAGCGAAAAACATACGGACATAATGAAAACTCAGGCTTTGAAACAAGCCTTGGACAAATATCAGTTTGATGCTGCTTTTGGAGGCGCTCGAAGAGATGAAGAAAAATCCCGAGCAAAAGAACGAGTATTTTCTTTTCGGGACAACAATCATGTGTGGGACCCTAAAAACCAGCGCCCCGAGTTGTGGAACATTTTTAACGGCAAAGTAAAAAAAGGCGAAAGTATACGTGTATTCCCTCTTTCCAATTGGACCGAATTGGATATCTGGCAATACATTTACCTGAACAATATCGATATTGTTCCTTTGTACTTTGCAAAGCCTAGACCGATTGTGCATCTAGATGGCGTTGATATTCTTGTCGACGATGATCGTATGCGAATCGAAGAAGAGCAGAAAATAGAAACAAAAACTGTGCGCTTTCGAACTCTCGGCTGCTATCCCTTGACCGGGGCAATAGAATCAACTGCGACTACGCTGCCAGAAATTATTCAGGAAATGTTGCTGACTAAGAGCAGTGAAAGACAAGGCAGGTTAATCGACACGGACCGCGCAGGCTCTATGGAAGAAAAGAAACGCAAGGGATATTTCTAGCTAATCATGTCCCATCAATCCGAATTAATCAGCACCGACATTAACGCTTACTTAGCACAACACGAGCGCAAAGAATTGCTGCGCCTACTTACCTGTGGCAGTGTTGACGATGGCAAGAGCACTCTGATCGGTCGCTTGTTACACGACTCAAAAATGATTTATGAAGATCAGCTCGCTGCCATCGAGGCAGACAGCGTTAAATCTAGCACCACAGGTAGGCTTGATTTAGCTTTACTCGTCGATGGGTTACAAGCCGAACGAGAGCAAGGTATTACTATCGATGTGGCTTACCGTTATTTCTCAACTGCGAAGAGAAAATTCATTATCGCCGATACGCCAGGTCATGAACAATACACACGTAATATGGCCACCGGCGCATCAACCTGCGACCTCGCCATCATATTGATCGATGCCCGTAATGGTGTTCAAACCCAGACTCGCAGGCATAGCTTTATCGCTTCATTATTAGGCATAAAGCATATTATTGTCGCTATTAATAAGATGGATTTAGTGGGGTATAAAGAATCGGTATACGAAAATATAAAGGCTGGCTATTTGGAATTTTCTGAAAAACTGGAATCAGCCAGTTTTCACTTCATTCCAGTGTCTGCATTAAATGGCGACAACGTCGTTAATGTCAGTAAAAATATGCCTTGGTATGAAGGTAGCGCCTTAATGTCAATTCTCGAAACTGTAGAAATTTCAGCAGCCCGCAATTACACAGATTTCCGTTTTCCAGTGCAATATGTAAATCGACCTAATTTAAATTTCCGCGGTTTCTGTGGAACTGTTGCTTCCGGCGTAATACGCAAAGGAGATGAGATTACTGTTTTACCATCGAATAAAACTAGCCGGATAAAATCAATTGTTACTTTCGACGAAGAATTGGAACTGGCTCACACAGAAATGGCCATTACTCTCACTCTAGAAGATGAGATAGATGTAAGTAGAGGAGATGTAATAGCACACTCCGATAATTTACCCATCTATCGCAATAACTTCGAAGCCACTTTAGTGTGGATGACCGATAGCCCTCTCCTGCCGGGCAAAGATTACCAGTTGAAAATAGGAACTATAACTGTGAGCGGTCAAATAAAAACCCTGTGTCACAAGATTGATGTCAATTCTCTAGAAGAATTAAAGACACCATTATTGGAACTTAATGAAATTGGCTTCGTTGAGATAACCTTAAACAAGGAAGTTAGTTTTGATGCTTACAAAGAAAATCGAGCAACGGGAAGCTTCATAATCATCGACCCCTTAACCAATGTGACTATTGGTGCAGGCATGATTGATTGCGAACAACAAGAACGCAAACCACAGACCGAAACTCACAATATTCACGTTACTAAAGAAGAAAGAGCAGCTCGTTACGGCCAAAGGCCTGCGACAATAATGTTTATTGGTGTGTCCGGATCAGGAAAATCCACACTCGCACATGGATTAGAAAGGCGCCTATTTGATAAAGGTCGAGTAAGCACCGTCCTTGATGGTAAAACTATGCGTTTGGGCATTAGTAAGGACCTAACGTACGATGCAGAGGGGCGAGCAGAAAACCTTCGGCGTTCGGCACATATAGCAAAATTTCTAAATGACTCTGGAGTAATCTGCTGTGCCTCATTCGTCGCACCAAATGCAGATTCCAGAGAGCATGCACTGAGTGTGATCGGCAAAGGCAACTGTTATCTGGTTTTCTGTAACCCGCCCATTGAGGTTTGTGTGCAACGAGATCCATCGGGTCTATACGCTGCAGCGGAAGGAAGTAATTCCATAAATATCCCTGGATTGTCGTTTCCTTATACTCCCCCCGAAGCAATTCATTTGGAATTAGACACGGAGGCCCTTTCCATTGAGGAATGCTTGGATAGAGTTATTACATTGATGGGCCAGGAAAAAATAATTTAAACTGGATTATCTATGTCGATAAACTCATGCTCTAAAGAATATTTCTCTGCCAGATAATTACCTACAGCTTGCACACCATAACGTTCCGTCGCGTGATGCCCGGCTGAGAAAAAATGCAGCCCAGATTCTCGCGCCATATGCACGGTTTGCTCAGAAACTTCACCAGTAAGGTAAGCATCTACACCCGCTTCTATTGCTAGGTCTATAAATCCCTGTGCAGCTCCAGTGCACCAGGCGATTGTCTCTATATTTTCTTTGTTGCCCTTAATTGCTAATGGCTCTCTTTCAAGTTTACTTGCCACATGCAAGTTCAGTTCTTCAAAATTCATTGCATGCTTTAGGCGGCCTGAGAAAACTATAGGATTATTGGAATCATCCAAAAACGCTCCGATTTCAAAATCTAATACCTTTGCCAGTTGCGCATTATTACCAAGTTCTACATGGGCGTCCAAAGGTAAATGGAAAGCAACAAGACTAATGTTATTATTCAGAAGAGATTCGATACGCGATTTCTTTAACCCGGTAATGACCTGATCTTCGCCACGCCAAAAGTAACCATGGTGCACTAGAATTAAGTGAGCCTTCACGGAAACCGCCGCATCTATTAATTCCTTACAAGCTGTTACGCCGGAAACGATTTTTCCAACATTTCCGATTCCTTCAACTTGTAAACCATTTGGGCAATAGTCATTAAACTGCTCAGGCTTCAACAGCTTTTTAAGCTCGATATCCAATTCTTTCAGACTAACTGGCATTGGAAACAATCTCTAGGCACTGTATATTGCAAATGATGGTCATCATAGCATATTGAGAATTTCACCTGCGGTCGGGACCATGGAACGAGCAGCAAAAACAATTCAGTTTATTAGTTGGCCAGTTGTGTGCGGAATTCTGCTTGCAATTGTTTACCTGCAGTATCAACAATTGAATCAACTGAGCCAGCAGGTTGAGTTAGCCAATCAAAACTTACCCGCCGAAGAATCTAATAATTCATTTTCTGAAGCTATTCTTAAAGCTTCACCTTCTGTTGTAAGAATAACTGCCACTAGGTTTGATGTCGAGTCCGTAGAACTCCTTTCAGAAGATCAAGTCACTTTTAATTTAGAAGAACAGAACAGCTTGGGTTCCGGAGTTATTGTTAACGAAGATGGATTCATTCTGACTAATCTTCATGTAGTAGACAACTTGCTCGATTTTTTCGATACTGAAGTCACTTTAAGTGATGATCGAAGAACTCCAGCGACGGTTGTAGCCTGGGATCGAGTTAATGATCTTGCCGTTCTACATATTAATATGGATAACCTGACCCCAATTGAAATAGGTGATGTGCAAGAGCTACAAGTGGGGGATATTGTTTTCGCTATTGGCTATCCGCGAAATATTGGTCAGTCAGTAACTCAAGGTATTATTAGCGCTATCAACCAAAATCCAGATGAAACTGTTTCATTTATTCAAACCGATGCGGCTATTAATCCTGGTAATTCGGGTGGTGCCTTGATCGATTCTGAAGGGAATCTGATTGGCATCAATTCCTCTATTTTTTCAGAGTCTGGAAACTTCGAAGGCATCGGATTTGCTACCCCCGCCAGCATTGCATTTAACTCGATGAAAGATCTAGTAGCACAGGCCATCGAAGGTAACTCTGGTTACCTAGGCGTATTAACTGGAGAAGCCCTCGATTCTCAATCTAGCCAGCTGTTTTTTGGAGTAGATCATATTCGTGGCATGCTGGTGGAGAGCGTTGACAATGGTGGCGCCGCCGAACGAGCGGGAATAAGGCCTGGCGATGTAATTACCCGAGTTGAGAATACTCAAGTTGTCGATGCTGAAAACATCTTAATGGAAGTAAGAAACAAGAAACCAGGGGATACAATTAATATTCAGGTTTATAGAAATGGCCAATCATTCAACCTGCCAACCACATTAGGGTTTGGTGAAGCACGAATTATCGAACCCCAAGCTCGTATTAACTAATCTAAATCTTGATCTAATCGATACTCTGCAGACAAGGCGTGCGCCTGCAGGTGCTCATTGCGTGCTAACTCTGCGGCAGTGCTAGCCAGCTTATGCGCTCCCCGACGGGAGCAGTTAATTATGGAACTGCGTTTCTGAAAATCGTAAACACCTAAAGCAGAGAAAAATCTTGCAGTACCAGAAGTTGGTAAAACATGACTTGGGCCAGCACAATAATCTCCCAATGTTTCCGCGCTGTACCTCCCTAAAAATATCGCACCGGCATTGCTAATCTCTTTGACCAGGCTTTCAGGATCGGCTACGGAAATTTCCAGATGTTCTGGCGCAATCAAATTACTAACCATAGCAGCATCAGATAAATCTTTAGCACAAACGAACATCCCTCTGGTACTAAGTGAAGCCTCAATAATTTCTTTGCGTTCCATCTTTGGCAATAATTTGCAGATGCTAGACTGTACCGCGTCGATAAACTGCCCATCGGTTGCAATCAAGATTGATTGTGCCTGTTCATCATGTTCTGCCTGAGAAAACAAATCCATGGCAATCCAATCTGGATTCGTATCACCATCACAGATAATCGT
>DFQD01000116.1 GCA_002377605.1 Gammaproteobacteria bacterium UBA3498
AGCTGTCCAGTTATCGCGAGTCTTAAGGTGTTTGCACGACCTCGTGTTAAATGAGTCTCGTTCCTTGTAACGCGATAGGAAGGGCACATGGTGCCACCATGTGCTTTACGGCAAGCTCCATTGTTGTTGCACATTTCGATTGCTCGATGTAGCCCACCCCACTCTGACCAATCAAGTCTGGTCTCGAGCTTGATTGGTTCATAGCCCGGAGCAAATCGCATAATGTTGCGATCATCCATCTTGTGCGGATTAACAATTTTGCCTGGATTGAAAAGATTGCCCGGGTCGAAAGCGCGCTTAACTTCTTCGAAGTTCTCTACCATGCGCTTGCCGAACATGGGTTCATGAAATTCCGAACGAGAAATTCCATCTCCGTGCTCGCCGGAATGAGAGCCTTTATACTCCCGAACCATTTCCAAACATTCTTCAACGATTGCTCTCATCTTGGTGGCGCCGGAATCTTCTTTCATATTTAACACAGGACGGACATGTAAAGTCCCTACTGATGCATGTGCGTAGAACGTACCTGTTGTCCCATTCTTTTCGAATATCTCAGTTAGCCTTCGCGTATATTCAGCTAGATCTTTGAGATCTACTGCACAGTCTTCGATGAAAGAAACTGGTTTCCCATCTCCTTTCATCGACATCATGATGTTCAATCCTTGTTTGCGAACTTCCCAGATTGCCGGTTGAAACTCGTTATCCGTCGCTTCGACCACTGAATTAGGAAAACCCATGTCTGCCATGAGTTCCACCAAGCTCTGCAACTTGCCCAACTGCTCATCTCGGACATCGCCGGCGAATTCAACTAGTAGCAACGCGTCAGGCTCGCCTTGTACAAAGCGATTAACTGTGGGAGCGAACATAGGAATCGCCCGCGCTAAATCGATCATGGTGCGATCAACCAGTTCAACCGCAGTAGGGTCTAACTTGACGATGTGCTGGGTGCTATCCATTGCTTCGTAGAATGTTGGGAAATGACAAACACCCAATACTTTCTGTGGAGGAATCGGTTGTAACTGCAGATGAATTTTTTGAAAAAAGCCTAGCGTTCCTTCTGACCCGACTAACAATCGGCCCAAGTTGGGTTCATCTTTTATCAGCTCATCGATGTTATAACCACCTACTCGACGCAATAGCTTAGGAAAGCGTGCAATAATTTCTTCAGCTTCTCTTTCCCCTAAACGCAACAATCGTTGCAACAATGCATCGGACACATTACCGTTACTTGCATAACCATTTAATTTTTTGAAATGGGCTTTACTACCATTCGCTAAGAGAGCTTCAACAGACAGAACATTGTGAACCATATTTCCATAACGAATCGATCTGGCACCACAACTATTATTTCCAGTCATGCCTCCTAGTGTTGCTCTGTTAGCTGTGGAAACATCAACTGGATAAAACAAGCCATGGGGCTTTAAATATCGATTGAGATGATCAAGTACTAAGCCTGGTTGCACACAAGCAGTTTGTTTCTCTCTATCAAAATCGATTATTTGATTGAGGTGGCGGGTGGTATCAATAAGCAAGGCTTCACCGATAGCCTGACCATTTTGCGAAGTGCCACTTCCTCTAGGTAAAACCGGGATGCCTTCTTCTTTCGCAATCTTTACTGCTGCTTCTACATCATCGTCACTCCTAGGTAGGACGACACCAATTGGCATTAACTGATAAATAGATGCGTCAGTACTGTAACGACCTCGATTGAAGTTATCGAAGAGCACTTCACCCTGGAGCTCTTGGCGAAGTCTGCGAGCTAATGCGCTGTTATTATTTTTGTCGCTCATTGCTAATTGAAAGTCATTCAGGGAGGAGATTTATAACATATAAAGGGCATGGCTGCGCATTGAATTAGGGGCACAGCTCATTTACTCTAATCTGCCAGACAATAAAAATAAAAATCTCAGGAGGCCCCGTGGCATCGATACATTCCCGAGCTCGCATAGCCATTATCCCCATGCTCTTACCAGCTGTTTTAGTTGCTCAAGAATTCGATCACGGTTACATCGATCCAGCACCAATCTTGGCAGCTGCCTCGGCTGCTATAGGAGAAGAAAGTCTTTCCTGTATCTCAATCTCGGGCAGTGCCTACTCGGGAATGGTGGGTCAGCAATACATCAATGCCTATGAAGTGGACTGGCCACGTGGCGAACCTCTGCGAAATTACTCCCGAGTAATCGACTTCGACAATGTGCGCATGGTGGAAACTTTTGATCGCGACCCAGGTAACAATCCTGCCTCCTGGAAATACGGTCTCGGTTGGTACGGTGGAACACCAATCCAGCAGGAAGAACGGCAAGTTTTCAGTCTGAATGGTCAATATGCCTGGCATCAGGATGGCAATAATGGTGAAACAATTGCCGCTCGCCCCGTTGATGCAGAACGCTGGCAGCTAGACATGTGGTTAACCCCTCATGGATTCTTAAAGGCGGCACGTCTTCCTGGCGCTAATCCTGTTGCAACCTGGCGCTGGGAACTGGGTGAAATGGGCCGTGATGGTGCCACGGTAAATCCGGAAAAAGTTACCATAGTATCCATAACTGTTATGGATAAATATCGAGTCGATGCCACGATAAATTCTGAAAATTTATTGCAGCGCATCCACACGTGGGTACCAGATTCAGTAATTGGTGATACCAATTACGAACACGAATTTTCCAATGGGGATTACATCGATATCGGTGAAGGTATCCGCTTCCCAACTAACTGGCACCATCACACTGGCTGGGATGATAACTACCAGGCGCAAAGTATAAATGCAGGTCATAATGCGTTTGGTGGCAGACAAGCTAATATTATTGCCAATGAATGTCCCGGCGAAGTCGCAGTGCCGGCAAGTGTGCGTAACGCAGATTTCGCCGAAAACGTCGTAGTTGAAACTCTAGCAGACGGAGTTTTTCTCTATGGTGGTGGTTCTCACAACAGTGTTGTTGTCGAATTCGAAGACTACATTGCTGTTGTTGAAGCTCCTCTCTATGAATCGAGGAACCTGGCAGTCATCGATGAAATCGTCGAACGCATTCCTGACAAACCGATACGATTTGTAGTTAATACTCATCAGCACCATGACCACGTTGGAGGATTACGCACCTATATGCATATCGGTGCCACAATCATTACTCATTGGAAAAACCATGATTTTTACACTAACGATGTCTTGAATTATTCCCAACGTACTCTGGACCCGGACATGGTGAGCTTATGGCCACCGACAGAACTCGCCGAAGGATATCAATATGAAACAGTTCGGGAAAATTATGTATTAACCGATGGCGAAAGGATAATGCAGATATCTTATGTTCATCCCTCCCCTCATGTTGAAGGCATGCTAGTTGCTTACCTTCCGGAAGAAAGAATACTGATAGAAGCAGATCTCTTTGACGCTATTACTAATGATTTACCTGCAGAGGCCAGCCGTGAAAACCGCACACTCTACAATCACGTGCAACGCTTAGGATTAGACGTGGAAACAATCGTTCCCATTCACGGGCAACCAACTCCCTGGGTAGATTTCGAGGAATTAATTAACTAAAAAGTGAAACCCTGACTACTATTTCAATCGATGCCAGGTGAGTGTGCCGGTAGTACGTCCGTTGCTATCTCGCAAAGACAACTTAAGGATATTCTCACCTTCAAACTCAAAATAGCGGATATTTTCACCACCTACCCATTGCGGCACCATGGGCGAACCTTGGACGTGGTGAATAACGACACCGCGATCAAGATCCCAACTTACTGGACCCCAATAAGCAAAGCCTTGCATTAAACGTTCACTGGATTCTCTCTGACGCTCCGGCAAATCTTTCGGCATACCTAGACCAGCCATATTACCAAAGCGATCGTAACTTAATCGACCGATATAGCCCATTTCCATTGCGTCACCGTCTGCAGGAAACGTGTAATAACTGGCTAATTCCCAGTCGCCAATAAATCGCTGCTTCACAGTTTCAAGATCGTCAGCAGCAAATGCTGAAGAACTAATAAATAGAAGAAACAGGCAAAGTGTTATCGTTTTCATTTTCTGCCTCACTGATTTATTTAGTAACCTACCGCCGCTCCATCACCGCGACGAGAATCCGCCGATCCTTCAAACAATCCTTCTTCACGATTAAAGTACACTCCCATCGCGGCTCCTTGTGAGCTTCTTTCGCGGATTATATGCCCCTTATTTTCGTAAAGTCGAAGCGTGTCTGGAGAAAATCCGCTTGACTCGATGCTGGTGGAATCCGGTAGCCATTGGTGATGTATACGCGGCGCTTCAATCGATTCAGCAATATTAAAGTCATGGTCGATAATATTAAGAATAGTTTGCATGACTGTATTGATAATGGTCTTTCCACCAGGGCTTCCAGTTGCGAAAAGCGGCCTGCCGTTTAGCGCCACAATAGTTGGCGTCATGGAAGAAAGAGGGCGCTTTTCCGCTGCGACAAGATTGGGAGCAGTTCCAATGTTGCCTCTTATATCTGTGAGACCTGGCACTGCATTAAAGTCGCCAAGCTCATTATTGAGCAGATACCCACCGCCTTCTGCCACAATGGCTGAGCCATAACCAAATTCTAATGTGTAAGTAAGGCTCACCATGTTCCCTTCTTTATCAACAACTGAGAAGTGCGTAGTTTCCTCACTCTCATAAGCTTGAGCAAATTCAGACGGGGAACTCTCTGACTTTTCATTCATATCTATCGAAGCACGTAATCCAGTTGCGTAGTCCTTATCCATAAGTCGATCAAGCGGCATAGATTCGTTAAAGTCAGGATCACCTAAATGTTCTGCGCGATCTGCATAAGCTCTTCGCATGGTTTCAGTCAACACATGCATATAGTCAGCTGAATTATGACCAAGAGATGCTAAGTCGTATCCTTCCAGAATATTGAGCATTTGCGTAAGCACTACTCCACCAGAAGACGGAGGCGGCATACTTACAATTTCATAGCCACGGTAAGTGCTTCGGATAGGTTCCCGCTCAACTGCCTCATAGATCTCTAGGTCTTCTTCAGTAATCAACCCACCATTCGCTGCCATAAAATCAGAAAGCTTTTTGGCATTTGGTCCTTTATAAAAACCATCCCTGCCGTTGTTCTGAATTAGCTCTAATGTATGAGCAAGATCTGGTTGTACCCAAATATCATCGAGCTCATAAAAAGAACCGTCCGCGCGGAAGAATTTCTCTGCCGATGAAGGATACTGGCGGAATCGATTGGCACTTTGAGCAAAGCCAGTCTGCAATGAATAGGTAATAGAGATGCCATCTCGCGCCAACGCCACTGCTGGAGCGACAAGATCTTCCCAAGGTAGTGAACCCAATTCTTGATGAGCCTTATAGAGACCTGCCACCGTGCCCGGCACACCGATCGCCAACATACCAATGTGATTTGAATTGTTTACTACTCGACCATCTAAGCCGAGATACATTTCTTCCGTTGCTGCCAGCGGTGCTTTTTCGCGGAAGTCGAATGTCGTGGCATGCCCATCGTCACCATGGTAAACCATAAAGCCACCACCACCGATGTTGCCAGCGCTTGGCCATGTAACCGCCAATGCAAAAGCAGTAGCTACTGCAGCATCAACCGCATTACCTCCTTGCTTTAATGCTTCAACTCCAACTTCAGAAGCTATCCTTGAAGCACTGGAAACCATTCCGTTCTTGGCACGTACTGGAGTACGTCCGCCTTCGGAAAAGGAAACAGAAATCAATATGAAACTTAGGATTAAAACCAGGGCCTTGCTCGATTGATACAAAGACCGACTGACAAAACCGTAACTACTCATCATATTTCTCACTACTGAATCTAGGTTAATAGCTATTGGGTACATGGTATTCCAGCCAAGACACTGGTAGCAACTGCGGAAAGCCCCTATTCTAGCGTCTTGAGGCTCACTTTTGGTGGGATCAGAGGAAATATTTGCTCATTAGGTTATATCAGCAGGATCAGCGAAGCCCGCTTTTCATCCATGTTTGAATGCTGTTTTTAGCAATGCCGAAGTGCTAAATTCTAATCTCTGCGAGGCGAAACTCGTTTTTATTCGACATCAACGAATTAGACAAAACCAGGTCCACCTACTATGAAACATTTAGTAGATCTAAAACAAATTCCAATTTTTCTGCTGCTTTGCTTATTTATTGCATGCAGTGGAGATAGCAACGAAGCCACGAATTCTTTCCAATCAACCCCAGCTCCTGCGGTTGAAACTGAAGAAGAACTGATAGTACGAGCAAGGGGTATACACGATCGAGTCATAACCCTAGATACCCACGCTGATATCAACACTTCAAATTTCACCGCAACTAATAACTATACCCAGGATTTAGATACCCAGGTAAATCTTCCAAAAATGGAATCCGGTGGTCTCGATGTCGCCTGGTTTATTGTCTATACCGGCCAGGGACCCCTGGATGAAGAAGGATATGCTGCTGCCTATGCAAATGCCATCGACAAATTTGATGCCATTCATCGACTGGCAGAAGAGATAGCACCGGATCGGATTGAACTCGCCTATACGTCCGCAGAGGTTAGACGCATAGCATCATCAGGTAAGAAAGTAGCAATGATAGGTATCGAAAATGCATATCCCATTGGTACAGATATGGCACGCATCGAAGAATTTTATAATCGTGGTGGTCGTTATATGTCGCTAGCCCATAATGGTCATAGTCAATTTTCAGACTCTCAAACAGGCGAACCTACAAATGACTACTTACACGGCGGATTGAGTGAGATGGGAAGACAGGCAATTGCTGAAATGAATCGCCTGGGTATCATGATTGATGTGTCTCATCCTTCCAAAGAATCCATTATGCAAAGTATTGAACTAACCAGAGCACCGGTTATCGCTTCCCATTCATCTGCTCGATCGCTCACAAATCATACTCGAAACCTGGATGATGAAATGCTCTATGCGATTCGTGATAATAATGGTGTTGTTCAAGCCACTGCATTTCACAGCTATGTAAATGAAGCTCGAAGAAGCTTTCTTGCCGATGGAAATGATG
The DNA here is from genome assembly GCA_002377605.1 of Gammaproteobacteria bacterium UBA3498. Lineage (GTDB taxonomy): Bacteria > Pseudomonadota > Gammaproteobacteria > Pseudomonadales > Pseudohongiellaceae > UBA9145. The sequence goes on from DFQD01000116.1 coordinate 6,995, forward strand.
ATGCATTAGCCCCAGTGGCAACAGTTTCAGACTTTATTGACCATGTGGATTATATAGTCGAGCTAATCGGGCTCGATCATGTTGGAATCAGTTCAGACTTTGATGGTGGCGGCGGAATCGAAGGATGGAATGACGCTTCTGAAACATTTAACGTTACCTTAGAACTCGTAAGACGCGGTTATACTGAAGAACAAATCGCAAAATTATGGAGTGGTAACTTATTGAGAGTGCTCGACGACGTGGAAAGAATCGCTGCCGAAATACAAGCTGACGTGTAATCTCCTCAGGAGGGGTTATGAAAAAAGCAATAAGCCTGATTGTAACTAGTTTTCTATTATCAACTGTCAATGCAGATGATCACGGTGGTGGTTCATTCGTAATTCCTAAAGATGAAGTTAATGAAACCTTACTAAAGGGATTAACGAATCTTTCCGAAGGAAGAACCGTGAGCGACATTGTCGTGAGACATGTCGATGTGGGCGAAGAATATTTGGGGGTTTCTGTTGTACAGCGCAGCAAGGTTGAACCAAGCGAGGTTGAAACTGGAATTGCCCACGTTGATCTCGATGAAATTTATTACATCGTCGCCGGCGAAGGTACTATGGTTACCGGCGGGGGATTTGTTGATCCCACTGAAACAAACAGTAATCTGCTTGGTTCAATGTTAAGAGGCGAAATCAAAGACGGAGTTCTACAGAAGGTAGAAGTAGGAGATATTGCCATTATTCCAAAAGGCATGCCTCACGGTTGGCATGAAATAACTAGCGACACAATCAGCTACATTATCTTCCGCGGCGATCCCAATGAGGTCATGCAAATTAAAAACTCTGCAGACTAACTAATAGTTTAAGTGGTACCAGCGGGCGGTATCGATATCTCCCGTAAACACTTGGATATAGAGAGGAGTATGACTTCCTCTTTTTTGCTACTTATCGAATAGGTCTCGCATGAGCCGATCCTCGGAATATAGCATTCATCAAAATGACGTTTAGTCCATCAAGATAAGCTCTCACCGTTGGATCTTGGGTAAAAGCGATGACTTCCCCTGCTCCCCTTGATTCCTGAATAACGAATGGTTTGTAGGCGAGCTGCCGACGATTCTCATCCCAAATATAACCACTTGCTAACAGGTCATCAGGCCCCTGAAAACGAGCAACATTAACTCCATCGTTGATACGTATCGGCGTATAAACATCTGTGCCGCGAATCAGGACGTTCAACACTGGAGCAACACCGGCACTTAACCAATGTTCTGAATGAACATCAGCACGAACTATGACGCCGGCAACATTGTCTGGATCATCCTCCAACGCCACAATGGAGTCTTCCCATTCTTCCAACTCTGTTAGATAACGTCCTTCCACAGTGGTTTCTTCATCTTCTTCTTTCGAGCCTTCGTCCACTTCTACTACAGCCCGCTCCCTTCGTACCGAAAGTAAGTCTACGTCAGGATCGGCAACGAAACGTGTTGCGTTGCCCAATGCGATTAAAACACCTCCTTGAAAAACCCAATTACGAATATTCTCAATGCCAGCATTGCCGAGGGCAGATTCATAACTTCCCTGAGAAAGAGGCAAGATTAAAACTTGGTAACGGTTTAAATTGGCGTTACGAAGTCGATCAACACGAATTGGAGTTACAGGAAAATCAAACTGTCTTTCGATGACGAACCTAGTATTGCCTGCACTGTATGATGCAGTTGGCTCATCCCACGCTATCGCGACTTTGGGCGTATTGAATCGAACCACATTGGCACTGCCGAAACTCGGGCCATCGGTAACCCAACTATCGTTAACGGATACTACATTTGCGCCTGTACTGGCTGCGAGTTCAGTAACAGCTTCAAACAAATTGTCAGGATTATCTGCTACATCGAGAATTAATGTACCGGCAGGATATTGATTTCCCTCATTAGTAAACCCCTTGTCGTTGCTTTTAACTTTTAGTCCTCGTCGAAGCGCATGACTTAAGAATCGAACTGCCGTCGCTTCACCCCATGGCACAATATAGGCAACGCTAGCACGCCCGCTCGAAACTACTCCGGGCTGAAACAAGTCTGTGCCGACTAACTCAAAATCAGCAGAAGGGGATCTACTACAAGTATTAGCTTCGATGTTAAACATTAGTGGTAAAGACCAAGCAGTAACATCGTAAATCTCGTCCGGTAAGTTCTCTGAACGACGTCGTTCCTGCTCTTCTAGAAAACTTTCTTCCAGAGGCACATTCACATCTAACAAAGTGCGGATAAATCTTTTCGCGGGTTGATCAGTACGAATAACATAGGAGCCTGCCTCATAGTTCTCACCACAGACATCGAATGATTCCAGCGCTCGATTCACCTTTATATCCTGACGACTTAATAATCCTGCCAGTTTATTTGCTGCAGCCTGATCATTTTGTGTAGGAATGATATAGGCACGTACATCTTCTTCCTGACCTTCTTCGATTGCACTCACCCGATAGCTATAAAAATCGGTTAGGAATTTTTCCCGGTTGACCTGAACCGTTTCTGCAGTTCCTAAAGAAGTCACAAAATGGTTTCTTACGGTGTACTCATAGGTGAGAACGTTGCCATCGTATTGTCGAAATACCAGTCCGCGCGTTGAAGCCTGCTCATAAGTCATGGCGATACTGCCAAAGTATGATGGCCAGCTTGCACCGTAACCCGGATAGAAAGCGTCGTAAATTTCTCGTGTAAAATAATCTATGCCAAAATCATCAAACCAACGCGCATTAGTTCTACCGAATAGTTGCAGACTTGCTCTTTGATCTTCTGCCAGGTGGGGATTGTAGGGAATTGCTTCCGGCGCGAAGAAGTAAGTACCGTCTGACCCCATCTCATGAGCATCAACATAAGCAACTGGATAAAACTCCAGCATTGCAGCGGTTCTGCCAATCGTTTCCGGCTGAGTTTGAATAAACCAGTCACGATTCATATCAAATAAATAATGATTGGTGCGGCCGCCTGGCCAAGGCTCGTCGTGCTCCGCAGAAAAACGATCGGAATCGGGTACCAATCCTTCCGCAGTTGTAAATTGATGTATAAATCGATCTCTTCCGTCCGGATTTTGCATTGGATCGATAACTACCACTGTATCGCGCATAATTTCGGCGACTCTGCTATCTCCTCTAGATGCCAGCAAATGATAGGCAGTAAGCATTGCAGCATCGGTAGAGGAAATTTCGTTGCCATGTACGCCATAAGATAGCCAGGTAACTGCAGGCTGATCTGCAATGATTACTGCTGCCTCTTCTTCATCAGTCGCAGTGGGATCTGCTAAGCGCTGCATTCCTTCCTTAATTGCATCCAGATTGCGAATGTTTTCAGGAGTAGAAACAACAGCATAAATCAGTTCACGGTTCTGCCAGCTACGAGCATATTCAGTTATAGTAATCCGATCTGGAGCGGCTTCTGCTAAGGTTTCAAAATATCTAATGGCGTCGCGATGCCAGGTAATTCGTTCTCCCGGTTTGTATCCAAGCACTTCCTCAAAACTGGGAATCGAAGGATCGTAATCTGGATTCGGCCAAAATTCGAAATCATCTTGCGCTAGGCTCAAACTGGACAAAACTGCAATGGCAATAGAAATAAGAAGAATAAACGATCTTTTCATAGCTCATCTCGACTGGTTGTAAATTTAGTTTGTTTTCACAGTGCAGTATCCCTTTCTTGCACCGCCGGGAGGGGTAAGACTAGCTATTTTTGTCACTGAGCTCTACTCCAATCATGACGAAAATATCCCTAACCATCTCCAGTCTCCTCCAGCTATCACTTGCGTCATTTTCCTTTGATAAGGTCTAATCAGCTTTTCAATATGAGCCAGGCTACCTATGGAAGAGAATTCGTTTAAAACTATCCCACTAGATTTCACTCTGTTGGAAGAATCAGAAATGTTTGAGCGCGCAAAAGCACTTAACGAATTGCTACAAAAGAGACGATCCGTCCGGGATTACTCTGACAAGCCTGTACCTCGCGAGTTAATTGAACAATGCTTGCTAGCTGCGAATTCCGCACCCAGTGGTGCAAATCGACAACCCTGGCACTTTGCTGTAGTGAGAGATGCCAAAAAGAAAAAAGAAATTCGAGAAGGCGCGGAAGAGGAAGAGCGGGAATTCTATACTTCTCGAGCGCCGCAAGACTGGCTCGATGCCTTATCTCCATTAGGAACTGATGCTAATAAACCGTTCCTTGAAACAGCACCCTGTCTCATTGTTATCTTTGGACAGAAGTATGAGGTCGACGAGAATGGACAAAAGCTAAAAAACTATTACGTGGCAGAATCGGTAGGCATTGCTACTGGTTTACTAATCGCCGCATTACACAATGCAGGTTTAGCAACCCTGACCCACACACCTGCCCCGATGAAATTTTTAAACAAAATTCTGAATCGCCCTAATACCGAAAGACCAATTATGATCCTGGTAGTTGGCTATCCCGAAAAAAATGCACGAGTACCAGATATTTCTCGCAAAACACTAGACCAGTTCACTAGTTTTCAAGACGACTAAGACCGCACTTTGATTTAAATTATCTGGGTCTTACAAATCCTTTCGAAAAAAACAAACTGTTCATAAAGAGCTTATTAGTACCAAAGAAGTAAGCTCTGAAGTTTGGATTGTCAGCAAATAGAATCACACTACCCTGACCATGACGCTCGGCGATAACTGAAGCTTTGCCTGCGAGATTTGCCTGATTTTCATCAGAAGCAAAACCCGAAAGCAAGGCGTTCTCTGGAATTTCTATGACTGTGGCCCAAGGATTTTCAGGCCGATCGAACGCAATCAGGGTATTACGCAAACTGGCAATAGATCTGTTGGTAATGCCAAATCCAATCGGGTGAGTAATATCGAGATCGCCTGCAAGTATTGAACCGCCAATAATATCTTGCGCTTCGATGTCATCCTTATTGCCATAATCGAATCTCTCAGGCTCGACTCCACTGGACGACTCTTCAACATCGTCTTCATCTCGATAAAGAATGTTGTCATGCGCCCAGCTCGCACCCTGGCGAATTCCGACTAATGTGCCACCTTCTCGAATCCAAGAATTTATCTGGGACCTTCGGTCATTGAGGTCTCCATGTCCGCCACCAACTAGAATGAGATGAGTATAGTCATCAAGATTTAGGGACCCAAGATTACGTTTGTCATACATAAATAATGGCATATCCATTCGCGCATCCAGTTGATGCCATACTTCACCAGCGTCGTATGCTGAAATACCTTCTCCAACTAGTAATAATACTTTCGGCTTGGTTATTGACTCAAAGTTTCTGCTACCTAAATCCATCCCTACTTGCTGCGTGCGTCCCGTATTGATGGAATGAATCTCGACTCCATCTTCAGCGGCGATGGTTGAAACTAACTCATAAATTTCATCATCGTTGAGATCGCCACCTTGCCAACCGAGAGGTATAAGTATTGCACCACGGCCTAATTCGGCTCTGCCTCTTGTTGTATCGAGAACAATGGATTGCATTGCGTACTTTGGCAGAACACCGGCATCTAACAAGCGGTATAAAGCACGGGGTGCATAATAGTTCGACCAGGAGAACAGGTAGGCAAATTCTGCACGATCTGGTGTCGAAGCAACCGGAAATTCAGCTGCAACTAAATCACCTATAGTTGAACCACGAATGTCTCTGCTTTCCAAAGGCGAGTAATCAAAGTCAAAAGCTAAGGGCAGCGTCCAAGCAGACACATCGTAGAAAGTATTATCTTCAAAAGTGGTGATTTTTTCGAACAGCGCTTTCACCATGCGATATTGAGCTTGAGTAGTCAGTACAACGTAGGAATCGTTACTGCTGTATTCGAAATCATCAACAATAATAGATTCATTCAATCTATTAACTTGAATTTGATGACGATTCAGAATATCGATTGCATGAAACGCCCGAGCGGTATCGCCAGCCACTGAGAATACGTAGCCTTTTACTTCATCTTCGTTAGCTAGCTCAAGACTCTCTCTGGAAAAATCGCGCTGGAATTGCAGAAGCTCTTGACGCATTTCTAAGCCAGCGCGAATCATCTCCAATGAAGTCCGATATTGCGTTCGAATATTGTCTCGAAAAGAAAGAATCCCATGAGCGGTCTCGAGCAAACCTTCCGAACTCGCTTGTTCAAAAAGCATTCCCATGGAGGCGTGCATATGAGGATAAGTAGATCCTTTTCCAATGTAGTAGTTATCGAAGCCCTCTTCATGAAAATAGAGACGCTGCTCACTATCTAAAAATGAGCGCGGCCTATCGGAAACTCGATCTAACAACTCCATTGAATTATCTGGTATGTAAGGAAAAGTACGTTCTGGGTCGCCAGGATGAAAATAATAAGTACTGTCCGGCCCCATTTCGTGGTAATCCGTTGTAATATTTGGACGCCATTCGTGAAATTTTGCTACCCAGCCTCTTGGTTCCGGATGTTGCATCATTAACCACTGTCGATTGAGATCGAACCAATAGTGATTAGTTCTTCCCCCTGGCCAAAATGTATTGTGGAGACGATGGGCAGGATCAGTCACCGGTACATAGGCACCATGCATGTGATTCCAGGCGGACATGCGACTGTTGCCATCGGGATTAAAAACGGCAATCAAAATTATTACGCTGTTGCTTAAGGTTTCTTCTATCGCTGAACCTTGCGCCGCTGCAAGGTGATAAGCGACAGCCATTGAAGAATCAGTTGAACTCACTTCCGCACCATGGACTCCATAGTTCAACCAGGTAACCACAGGCATATCCGCAGCAACTTCTTGATCGCTTTCAGGATCGTTTAGTGCAAGATGGGCTGCTTTTATTTCATCAATGCGGTTGTGATTCTCTGGCGCTGTAATAGTGAGCGCCAAGATAGGTCTGCCTTCATGGGTGTGAGCAATTGTTTCGACTGTAATACGATCTGAGATTTCTGCAATGGTAAGCATGTATTGCACTAATAAGTCATTACGAGCAATACGGTGACCTAAAGGGTGTCCAATTATCAACTCTGGCCGCGGAATGGCAGAGTCGTAAGTTATTCCTTCGACATAGAATGGTGTATCACGAAATTCCTGGGCGATCCCAATAGAATGCGCAAAGACCAAAAGCAAACTGGAAAACAGAAACCGAAGCAGACAAAGCGATTTCATGATACCCCCTCTGGAAACCATCTAAAAATTTGAAGATGCAGTGTAAAGCAGGCAATGTCTAGTTACTCTATTTTTCTAATTTTAGAATTTATGGCAACAAAAAACCCGATCACTGTCGTGACCGGGTTCTTTAATACAGAAAAGAAAGTTTATTGTGGCGGATTGCCGATTGGAGTGCCTTCTCTACGCCACTCTCCATACATGTACTCTTCCGCGAATTCTACGCACTTGAATTCAAGCAATTGCATGTTGTCGCGTACATGGCGATAGAGCGGGAAGCTAATCGTCCATGGTTGAGTAAAAGTATTAGGATCAGTAATCGTTGCTGAGTAGTTAACATGATTAGGTCCGGCTGGAGTCCATCTTTCTTCCACTACCATTTCGAAGCTGTGGTGATTACCAACTCGATCGAACCAGGTATCTGGCATCTGACCGGTTACTCTAACAACCAATGTATCGCCTTCCCAATGGGCATTGGAATGGCCCATCCAAGCATCTACTTGCGAGACAATTTCAGGCTGATCAACATATACGATGCGATTTGATTCGGCGAATTCATAAGCGACCAGGATCACGTCACTAGATTGGACGATCTGGAAAGGGAAAGGCAGATAATTTGCTCGTGGAATGCCCGGCATAAAGCATTTTGCCAATGGATCTTTAGTAATAGCATCGACACGATTCTGATCAGCCACTCTTCGTGCCTGTTCGTTGTAGGGAATGCGTCCACCCTCAACGATACCGAGGTCTGCTGGCTTAGCAGAAAGAGCACCCATCTCCCGTGGATAAGGGCCATAGGCAGCAGCATGAGGCTCAATATCATAATGCGCATTAGTCATTGCTTGCCAGATACCACTAAAATCTGGTTTACCATCTGGAGTGCGCGGAAATTCATCAAGAACTTGCGCGTTGACGGATCCAGCAAGTAAGACCACACAAATAATTGTTAGTAGTTTTTGTACTGTAGTTTTCATTGATAAACCTTAATTCAATTTTATTAAGTGTCTTTTAATCTTAGATAAAGGCAGCCATTGCGAGCTGCTCCGGATTAATCTCTTTCGCCTATGTCTACACCTTCGGCAATTAGCTCATCTTCCACTCGAGCACCCCGCAGAGTATTGATCATACCGTAGTTACCTTCATGGCAAGCATACTCATAAATCTGTCCTGCCATCTTAATCATGGGAACAACAGCAGTAATCTTGTCGGTAAAAGTTGACGGATCGTCGATGGTGAATTCGTAGTCAACTTGGTCATAAGAAACGCGAGTAAATTTTTCAGTCAGAGAAGCATTATAGTTATTCCCAGCTGCTCCAAAAGATTGACGATAACCATTGAAATTTTTGGTTTCTACAACAAGCGTGTCACCATCCCAATAACCGCGAGAGTCACCAGACCATAACCGAATATCATCACTAAGAGCAGGTTTATCAACTAGAGGAACAATTCGCGCATCATGAATCATTTCGGTGAATATGACCGCAGTCTCTTTATTTTGAATTATCTGCATATTGTTGTTATACAAACTCGGCACAAAAGGAGGGCCAGAGTTAAATCCAACAATGCAACGCTCTGATAAACCTCGATCTTCTGGTCCATTTTTGTCAATCCCACCAACTACATAGCGTACCGGCCTTTCACCCGGTACATCAGGGCCTAGGCCACCAAATTGAATGTTGGCACCTTCAACATAGCTTGGTTGTCTGCCATCTTCTGGATAAACAATATGTGAGGTGCGAACTACATCGCCCAAGCCAGCCGTTTCAAACCAGAAATCGTTGTAGCCCCCAGGGTTTGATGTCTCTTCAGGAGCATCTGGATCTATATTCAAACGTGCAGCCGCTTCATCCGCAGCGCGGCGCTGAGCCATAATCTGATCACGGCGCTCCTGAATTTCTTCGTCAGTTAAAAATGCTTGACTGCCATAGCGCTCTGGACGCTGCATTGGCACATCGGAAGAAAAATTCCAAACACCCTGTAAGTCTGGTTGACCCCATTCTGTGCGCGGTGCTTCATAATTTGATTGCGCCGTCACTATCCCAGTCATAGCTGTAAGTGCAGACAATATAAGTAATTTTATGCCTTTCATTATCGACCCCCATGGGTTATTCGAGCTGACCCCGTAAGGTAGTTGGTTAAGAATGAATAATCAATAGAAAGCCAAGGAATTGCGACCAATACGAGACCTTTTGGAGATAAAATTTTTCCAAGCACAAAGGCCTCCCAATCGGGAGGCCTTGAATTGAACGATTAAGAACATCTAACGGCGAGTGTATCGAGTCAGTAAACTAGAAGTATCCCACCGACCTCCTCCCATGCCCTGAACTTCTTCGTAGAAGCTATCAACCATGTCCACCAACGGCATATCGACACCATTTCTTGCGGCCTCTTCTTTTGCAATCCCTAAATCTTTGCGCATCCAATCGACTGCAAATCCAAATTCATATTCGTCATCAAGCATAGTTTGATAGCGATTCTCCATTTGCCAAGAACCCGCAGCGCCTTTGGAAATGGTTTCGATTAAGTCCTCACCATTCAAGCCTGCTTTAGTGGCAAAATTTAGGGCTTCAGCCAAACCTTCAACTACACCTGCGATACAAATTTGATTTGCCGCTTTTGCCAGTTGACCATTACCTGCAACACCTAGCAGTTTATTAAATTTGGAATAGGTATCGATTACAGGTTTCGCTGCAATATAAGTGGATTCATCACCACCAATCATTACCGTCAGCGCACCATTTTCTGCACCTGCCTGGCCGCCGGACACAGGAGCGTCTAAAAACTGCACACCACGATTTTTGGCTTCTCCATATAGCTCTCTGGCTAGGGCTGCTGATGCTGTTGTATGGTCCACAAGAATTGAACCTTCTATCATTCCATTCAACACACCACTAGCGCCGGTGGTTACTTCTCGGACATCGTTGTCATTGCCAACACATACCAACACAATATTGCAATCAGCAGCAGCTTCTACAGGCGTAAGTGCCATGTCTCCCTCATATTCAGCCACCCACTGCTCAGCCTTTGCTGCGGTGCGATTGTATACACAGACATCAATTCCTGCGTTCTTAACGTGTCCTGCCATGGGATAGCCCATAACACCCAAACCTATGAATGCGACTTTCATGCCTTACTCCATCTTCTTATATCTTTTCTTTGTTAATTAAATTCAGAATTCTGATATACCGATTCACCACGAGCAAAAGTTTCGACGATGGCAACGTGCTCCAATTGCAAAGGATCAATGGTTAATGGGTTTTCTTCCAGAATTACAAAATCAGCTCGCTTGCCGACAGTGATACTGCCTTTCTCATCTTCTTCGAAGTACTGGTAAGCTGCGCCTTGAGTTACCGCATACAAAGCCTCTAAAACTGTAGGGCGCTGATCCGGCCCCAATACATATCCAGATCGAGTTAAACGATTAACGGTAATTGAGACCAGGCGCATGATGTCTGGGGGCACAATAGGTGCATCATTATGCACTGTAAAAGGAATCTCTCTATCCAGTGTTGCCTTAACCGGACTAATAAAACTGGCCCTATCGTCGCCAAAACTTAAGCGATGCCAGTCTCCCCAAAAAAATGGATGAGCTGCGTAATAAGAAGGAACAATACCCAATTCTTTCACTCGATCTAACTGATCTGGGCGAATTAATTGCGCGTGAATAATTACAGACCGATGATCAGGAATTTCTTCCCCTTCCAGCGCGTCATCTATTCCGTCAATCATTAACTCGATTGCCTCATCGCCATTGGCGTGGGCTAACACTGGAACTCCTCGCTCTAGCAAGCGATCTATTCGCTCTCGATAGGCATTGGGATTGTAGCTGGGATAAGCCACATAATCAGGATCAACTCCGGGTGGACCTTCATTATAAGCGCGTGACACCCAAGCAGTGCGGCCTTGTGGGCTTCCATCGAGAGTAAATTTCACCCCTCCGATACGAACACCACCGGTGTAATCAATATCGTGATTTACTTCAGCAAGCGCCTCATCGGAAAGCGGATTTCCCATTATGTAAGTAACAATGTCCACCGCGAATGGTTCTTCCATGGCCTGTTGTTTTAGGGCATCGACATAGTCAGTACTGACATTGCTTTCCTGAATGGTAGTAATCCCATAACCAGCATAGATCTCCGCTGCTTCCCTACGTAAGCGCCAGCCCATTTCTTCGTCTACCATAGAACCGGTTCCAGGCAGCAAGCCCATCGCAGTCTCTTCCATCACTCCATCTGGCTCATTGGTGCCGAGTTGGCGACGCACGATTCCCCCAGGGGGATTTTCCGTAGAGGAATTTACGCCATAGGTTGCGAGCGCAAGCGAATTTGAAGAAGACAGATGTCCCGACACATGGCGGATCACTATAGGATGAGTAATGGATGCTCTATCAAGATCATCACGATTGGGATGACGAAGCTCAGCAAGCAAAGAGTCGTCATAGCCAATGCCATAAACAAGCTGCCCTGCAGGAATATTGTTTGTCTCAATCCAGTTTCTAATTGCAGCCACTATGTCATCTATGTCTTCCATTGAGCCAACCGGAGGAGAAGATAAATCTAAAAGAGCAGAATAAGTAGCCACTCCACCAAAGTGACCGTGGGCATCAATGAATCCAGGAAGCAGTGCTTGGGAACCCAATTCAACCAGCCGTGTTGAGCTTCCCCGCATTGCGATTACTTCGTCGCGATTTCCAACTGCCACTATTCTGTCGCCAGCAACAGCAACTGCAGTAGCTTCGTTTTCATCCATGGTAACTATGTTGTCACCCACGAAAATTACATCTACAACTGGCAGTGATTGTTCTGACAGGCCAGTGTTTGTGTTTTCACTTGGTGAACAAGCCACCAGGATTCCGGCAAATAGAATTAAGCCCAGTGAATTAATGATCGTTGGTATTAAACCTTTTATATGCGTAATCATGAATCTATGTTCTCTTAAGATTTATCAGAGATTTATTGATCGGCAAGCTGAAAGTACAAAGTCGCACTTACAGTCTGTGCTTCACCATTAATGAGTTTAGGTCGGTAGTGTAAGTCTCTTATTGATTCAGTAAGCTCTAGCCAATCGACTGAACGGGTTATTTTCTGATTAATCAATTCGAGATTTTGTGGCGAACTGACATTTTTCTTGAGACGGCCACGATACCAATGTCTGACCTGTTTTAGTCCCAGAAGGTTAAATGAAAAAATCGCATATTCAACTTCTTCCAAGCCTGCTTCTCTTGTGTCGTAATCAATGGGGGCAATAGTTTTTGGAAACTGAGAAGACCATTGTTTAAACGTGAAACTTGTACTGCTTCCTTCGCCATCGACATTCATCGCATTTTGGCGAGCGGCGAGTGCAGTTTCTAGAGAACCGTGAAATTCAGTCAAAGGCAACATTTGCGGCTGGCTGGTGTATAGATTGATTTCCTCCGATTTTCCTACTGCTGTCAGAAGATTGTGGCCCTGTTCATAAGCACGACTGGCAGCATCGGGGTTGTCAAATAGCACTTCCCAATCGCCAAGATAGAAGTAACCAATTGCAGCTCCTTCAAGGTCAGGGTTTTCTCTTTGCATATAAAAATCCCGAATGGCAGTTAGAGATCGTAAACCACTATAGTAAAGTGAAGTTCGAGCATCACTCCGTGATATTGCGTAACCAGTATTCGAATAACTTCTAAGTGAAAGGCCAGTCTGCCCCCAAGCTTCTACTGCAACTGCCTGCAAATACATTTGCACGACTTTCTTATACATGATTGCCGGAATACGGACATCTCCGGGTTCGTAATTAAATTGGGCCACACGGCCTACGAAATTGGTAAGGTTTTCTGCTTTCCTGAAGTGGTCGCTTTGATTGGCAACAAAATCATCGGCCACACCCCATAGATGAATATCAATGAGATCGAGTGTTGTCGCTACCAACTCTTCATTAATTTCATTATCCCCGCGTTTTATTAACCAATCTAAATGCTGCATCTCTTCGCGAGCACTAACCCAGTCGCCGCGATTGACATAGTTTTCTATATGACGAATTAGGAAAGGGAATTGGGAATGAGAATAAAGCCCTTCACTTATGCGAATAATCTGAATAGCTTGATCTAGAATATCGTGTGCTTCAGTAAAACGCTCATTTTCAATCAGAGAGCGGCTGAACTGATCCAGTGGCTCCAACATTCTGCGATCCAGTCGTCCATACTCGCTTTCTAATTGGTGAAGATTTTCCAGGTCTCTGTCTAGTTCTCGCTGGATTTCTTCAAGACGCTCGAGTGCATCTAGCTGGCCAAATGCATTGGACACCAGACATATAGAAGCAAAGGCTGTGGCGGTAATATATCGCATTAGTTTTATTCTGCGTTTTTTGCGATCCTATCTTATCAAGGCCCTTTAGCACACATATTATTACGTACGAGAATTCAAATTCGATTAAAGATAGCCGGCATAAAGGCTAGCTACTGTTTCACATAATATCGACGAGTTTGCGGCCTTGCATGAACATTGAAGATTTAAATCATTTCATGCAAATAGTCCTAAGCAGCTAGAATAGGGAAATGCAGAATTCTGACACAAAGGCTATGGAAACCGAGTTTCACGTGCGCTATGCGGAAACTGATGCCATGGGCGTTGTTCATCACTCGGCTTATTTGGTTTACTTCGAAGAAGGACGCAGCCAATTGGTACGGGATTTGGGCAGCAACTATGCCGATTTGGAAGCCGCTGGCTATCGAATGCCAGTAACTGAAATCGGCGTGCGTTATGTTGGTAGCCTATCATATGGAGAAAAAGTTAAAGTTCACACTTGCATTGAAGAAAACCTGAGCCGCCGAATAACTTTTTCCTATGAGGTTTTTAATCCAGATACTGATGAAAAACTAGTTTCTGGATTTACAAAACATATTTGGACTGACAAAACTGGTAAGGTCACTCGTATGCCGGAACAATGGGCTAAACTTTTTCCTGAGAAGAGCACTTAGTGAAAAATTATTTTTTAGTCATCGCCTTTTTTATCAGCGGAATCGTATTCGCCGCAGACAAGATGATTGGCTACCCTGAAGTGGGAAGCGATATCGGTTTCGAGCAGATTCAGGCATTAGAATTTGTTCAGGAAGACCAGCGATTAGCATACGGTGATGATCCTCTTCAATTCGGAAAATTGTTCTTGCCGAAAAATTCCGATTCCCCTCATCCGCTAGTTGTATTCATTCATGGCGGCTGTTGGCTTAACACCTTCGACATGTCGCACGCCTACCCTTTTCTAACCGGGTTAGCGCAAGAAGGACTTGCCGTTTGGTCATTGGAGTATAGGCGGACGGGAGATGCCGGTGGTGGCTGGCCAGGAACCTATGAAGATATCAAAGCCGGTATTAGATATTTATCTTCCCTTGAGAACTTTGGAGTCGATACAGAAAAATTTTTAATCGCAGGGCATTCCGCTGGGGGACATCTTTCTCTCTTGGCAGGAACCGAAACTCCAGAAGCCCTGGGGATAATCGCGCTTGCACCAATTACTAATATAATAAGTTACAGTCAGGGGACAGGGTCTTGTGAAATTGCAGCTACTCAATTTTTAGGATCCAGCTACAACCAAAACCCATCCGCCTATAGACAGGCAAATCCCGCCGAAAAAACCCCCCATGATAATTCAATTATTTTCCATGGCACCTTGGATGCAATTGTACCAATAGAGCAGTCTCGGCTTACAGGCGCCCGAACCGAACTGCATGAAGGAGTGAGTCATTTCGACTGGATTCATCCTGGTAGCGAAGCATTTGCGAATGTCGTAAAAGCGGCCAAAGAAATATTGCAGTAATGGATCTGGAGTCAGTACAAAAACTAGACACCGAAGATCCTCTGGCCGAGAAGCGCAAAGAATTTCTTCTGCCAAAAGAAAAAATTTACCTTGATGGAAATTCACTAGGCCCTCTGACCTTAGTTGCAAAACGCAGAGCCATCGAAGTTGTCGACAAACAATGGGGCAATGATCTTATAGCCAGCTGGAATCTTCATAACTGGATCGATCTTCCAGTCCGTGTCGGTGAAAAAATTGCCCCACTAATGGGGGCAGCAGCAGGACAAACTATTTGCTGTGATTCAGTTTCAGTAAATCTTTTTAAATTACTTACCTGCGCGCTGAATATAAACAATGGACGGCAATCAATACTGTCAACTACAGATAATTTCCCTACCGATCTCTATATAGCAGAAGGAGTAGGACGCTTACTAAATAATGATCGTTGTCATCTGGAATTGGTAGAACGCCATGAGCTAGGAATCCGACTTGAAGAAAAACCCGCCGTACTATTACTTACTCATACCGATTTCCGCACCGGGGCAACCTTTGATATCGAAGAACTAACCAAGCAAGCCCACGCTTATGGAACGTTGGTTATATGGGATCTGTCCCATAGTGTCGGTGTGTTGCCTCTGGAGCTAGATAAATGGAAAGTAGATTTTGCAGTAGGTTGCACTTACAAATATTTAAATGGGGGTCCAGGAGCACCAGCGTTTTTATATGCCGCGACAAAACATCAGGAATTCTGTGAACAACCAATCACAGGCTGGATGGGACACCAGGCTCCTTTTGATTTCGATAGAAAATATGTAGCAAGCAAGCACATGGCAAAATTTTTNNAACCTTTGATATCGAAGAACTAACCAAGCAAGCCCACGCTTATGGAACGTTGGTTATATGGGATCTGTCCCATAGTGTCGGTGTGTTGCCTCTGGAATTAGATAAATGGGAAGTAGATTTTGCAGCAGGTTGCACTTACAAATATTTAAATGGAGGCCCAGGAGCACCAGCGTTTTTATTTGCCGCGACAAAACATCAGGAATTTTGTGAACAACCAATCACGGGCTGGATGGGACACCAGGCTCCTTTTGATTTCGATAGAAAATATGTAGCAAGCAAGCACATGGCAAAATTTTTGTCAGGAACTCCACCAATTCTTTCCATGAGCATGCTTGACGCTGCCCTTGATTCATTTGAAAAAATTGATATGCAACAATTGCGTGAAAAATCAATTCAGTTAACTGAATTGTTTTTGTCTTTATTAGAAAACTCAGGTTGTTTAGAGCAACTACAACTTTGTTCACCTAAATCTGCGGAGGCCCGAGGAAGTCAGCTAGCATTTTTCCATAAAAAAGGCTTCGGAATTTGCCAGGCCCTGGCTGCCAAACAAGTGATCGCAGATTTTCGCAGCCCTGATTTGCTTAGATTTGGATTCTCTCCACTACATCTATGTTTCGAAGATATCTGGCTTAGCACCCAAGCAATTAAGGAAGTTCTAGACGAAGGAATGTACTTATTGCCCGCTTTTAACAGGCGATTGAAAGTGACTTAGTCTATTTATTTCTAGGGCCAGAACAGCCGAAAGTTTCATACCGCTTTAGAGAGATTCTAGTATTTCCCCAAAGTTGTCGCTAATCGGATAAGGACCGGAGGACCATCCGAGGCGGACAATTACTGCATTGTGTGAAGGAAAAACCATAATAAACTGGCGACGATTGCCACTAGCGTAATACATATCAGCGGGCAATTCTTCGAAGCGTAGCTTCTCATTACCTCTGTTTAGCCACCATTGATATCCGTAAGCCTTATCATTTTCAGTTAGATTTGGGCTGGTTGCTCTTTGTACCCAGTCCGCAGAAACAATGCGCTGACCGTTAATAGTCCCAGCGTTTAACATTACTTGACCGAGTCTCGCCCAATCTCGAGCAGAAGCATAGAAGTATGAGCTGCCTACGAACACACCACTGGCATCAGTTTCGAAAACTGCGTCCTGAAACCCGATTGGTAGAAAAATATTTTCGCGAAAGTCATCATAAGCTATTTGCGGCGAACCTA
>DFQD01000162.1 GCA_002377605.1 Gammaproteobacteria bacterium UBA3498
TGATCAGCCTGAGTCGATTGGCGCTAAGATGGTCAAAGAAAAATTTGGGGCTTCTTCAAAACTGGGCATTGAACTATCTGCTTGGACTTTGAACGTAGCAAGGTTTTCGGCCCTAGAACATTTTCTTTCTTCCACAACATTTAGTGATGTTAGTGACCTTTGCGCAAATATGCGATTAATTAAGTCAAAAGCAGAGATTAAGTTAATGCGGCGTGCCGCGGTTGCGGCTGAGGCCGGGATGACCGCGGCGGCTAGTATGGCATTTGCTGGAGGTACCGAAAGAGAACTGGCAGCAGCAGTGTGTAAGAGTTTGGTCAGTGCTGGAAGCGATCACCCTGGCCCAGGTGTGGTTTCCTCAGGGCCTGCTGCGTTCCATCTTCATGGTAGTTATACCGATCGTGTTTTCTGTGTGGGAGATACCATACAACTCGAGACATTGCCGTGTGTAAGACATTATCACGCTCGATTTATGCGCCCAATTAAAGTTGAGCAAACAAAACCGGGAGATGAGGCGCTCGTAGAGAAGCTGATAAGAATTCAGGATAAGGCACTTTCAGAAGTTGGCCCAGACGTAGCCGCGACAGTGCCGGATAGTGTTTATCGCCGTGAGGTTCTCGGCAGTGGACTGGCAGAGCAATACACTAATAAAACGTTTTATTCAATTGGCCTCCTCTTGCATCCATCAGGTGGTGAGGCCTTGGAGGCAAGTCCTATAGCTACTTGGAGTTTTCAACCAGGCATGACTTTTCACACCTATGTGCTCGCGAGAGATTTTGGGATGTCAGAAACCATTGTAATTACCGAAACAGGTTACGAGCGACTGACTCAATTCTCTAGAGAACTCGTTGTTGGAGGTCAATAAAAGATTGAGGTTAGGAGTTTTGGTGAATAACTGAATTGAGGGTTGTTGGAATAAAGTATTTAACGTTTAGACAAGAGGTCACATGTAAGTGTCCATAAGTAATCTCAAAGATTCAAACAGTCGAAAAAAGTGGTCATTGCTGCCTCTCCTCGTGTTGCCCTCGTTTGTTTTGCTGTTAGCGGTGTTCATTGTTCCTCTTTTTCAAATCCTATTTTTGAGTTTCGATCAGCCAGAGTGGAAGCTCGACAATTACCAACGAATTTTTGAGGACGATATTCAGATAAAGTTGTTAGGGCGGACTCTGGCTCTGTCTATAAAAGTTACGGCATTATGCTTGTTGCTTGGATATCCGATAGCGTATGCGATGTTGCGGTCTAGTGAAGTAATGAAGAGAGTAATTGCGCTTCTAGTCATATTGCCGCTTTGGACAAGTTTGTTAGTGCGAACCTATGTTTGGATTGTTATTCTGGGGCGCAAGGGGCTAGTTAATGAGTCCTTAATCGGTTTGGGTCTAATCGATACACCCATGGCGCTACTTTATAACCGCTTTAGCGTGTACATAGGCATGGTGCATATCATGTTGCCATTTATGGTGTTACCGCTTTATGCAGTAATGCAGCGTATTGATTTGAGGTTGGTAAGCGCTTCATGGAGTCTAGGCGCTAGCAGATTGAAAAGTTTCTATTTGATTCTACTGCCGTTGAGTTTTCCTGGTGTGCTTGCGGGTTCGTTGCTCGTATTTATCCTTTCCATAGGATTTTTTGTGACTCCCGCTATTCTCGGTGGCTTGTCAGAGATAACCTACGTCATGTTAATTGAGACGTACATAAACAAATTGTTTAACTGGCCCCTTGCTTCGGCAATGTCTATTGTTTTACTAATTGCAACACTTGCTTTGGTTGTGGGTTACAACAAAATGTTGTCAACAGGGCCTGGTGGACTATCATTTTTAGGCAGATTAATAGTCTTGACATTGCGTCTCGGTAGTGCCGTGGAACGTACAATCAATAAAGCCAAAGAAAAATTCGTGTGGACTGATAAGCGTATTCCGGTAAAAGCTTATGCTCGAAAACCAATTTGGCGACCATCAGTTGTGTTTGTTGCAGCTTGGCTAATCATTTTTTTATTGGATTTCCCCCTTACAATTATATTCCCGCTATCGTTTAGCGATGCAATATTTCTTCAATTCCCTCCCCCGGATTATTCGTTTCGATGGTATGAAAAATATTTTAGTAGAGCTGATTGGACTGGGCCTACGATTACTAGTTTCCAGGTAGCGGCCATAACTATGGTTGTGGCTACGCTGATTGGAACATTAGCTTCAATAGCAATTGTAAGAAGTGAATTCCCTGGTAAGCGAATTGTTCTAGGATTGTTGTTGTCCCCAATCATTGTTCCAACAATTATTCTTGCAATAGCACTTTACTATTTGTTTGCTAGGTATGGATTGATCGGAAGTAAATTGGGTTTAGTCCTCGCCCATACTGTTTTGGCGGTTCCTTATGTAATTGTTGTCGTATCGGCTGGTTTAGAGCGGATAGATTTCTCTTTGGAACAGGCCGCTTGGACTCTAGGCGCAGGGAAAATTAAGGCCTTTGTGAAAGTTACTTTGCCCTTGATGCGGCCTGCTGTGCTAACTGGAGCTCTATTTTCGTTTCTCGCTTCATTTGATGAAGTGGTAATTGCAATTTTTATCAGTGGAACTAGTGCTATAACTTTGCCGAAAAAAATGTGGGATGGAATTCGAGAGGAGATCGAACCGACGATTGCGGCAGTCGCAGCACTGCTTATTGCCTTGTCACTAGTGTTAGTGTTTATCGCAGAAGTCCTTCGAAGGCGGTCACAAGTTGTAGTAAAAGCGGACGACACCCTGATTGGCTAATTTAT
>DFQD01000031.1 GCA_002377605.1 Gammaproteobacteria bacterium UBA3498
GGTGGTTTGTAAGTAATAATTTATTGAGGTAGCCAATTCATGTACACTGGGAGCTGGTTTTACAGGTTCAATAAGCATTAAGGTCTTAGTGCTCATTATCTAAGCAAGAGCGGAATGGAATTATTTCCTTATCATCGGTGCCAGTTCAGGTACTAAAGGCTTAATTAAGGGATAAGCATTTGAAAATATTAAATAAATTCATAATACTCTCGGGATTTTCGCTAGGCTTTTCAGGTATGGTAAGCGCACAGCAGCTAACGGCGGTTGAAACAGCTGAACTGGGTGTGGAAACGCTTCTGGAGACTGTAGTAGCTTCTAAGGATTTCTTCCTCTCAGACCGAGACCGCTACTTTACGGAAGTGGAAGATGTTTTGAATACTTTTGTGGATTTTGATGAAGTAGCAAACGTTGTTATGAATCGCTATGCCGTCGATGCGACATCCGAACAGAAGCAACGCTTTGCTGGTATTTTAAGAAATACGCTAACTCGTTTTTATGGAGCCTCATTAGTGAATTACAATGATGAAGAATTGGTATTTCTGCCATTGAATAATGAGAATACAGCTCCTCGGACAGATACCGTTGTAGCGATGGAGCTTAGGGGATCCGATAGCAATCTTCGATTGCAATATCAGATGTTTTTAAACGAAAACGACGAATGGAAACTCAAAAACTTAAGCCTTGCAGGCATCAATTTAGGACGACAATACTTCACTCAATTTTCAGCGCTAATGACCCAGCATAACAACGACATCGACTTGGTTCTTGATAATTGGCAATGAACCGGATTCGAATGTTACAGGCGAGTGAAATTGAACAACTTCTAGCAGCTGCGTTACCTGAATGTGAAATAACCGTCGAGGGTGGAGAGGGTAAGTATCTAGTATCGGCGAAAGGAAATGTATTCGAAGGATTGAATGCTGTTAAGCGTCAGCAAACCATCTACAAAATCCTTAATGAACATATTTCCAGTGGTGCAATTCATGCGGTGTCAATGAAATTGCAGACTCCTGCGGAAAGCTCTGAATCATAATTGATATCTTCCGACATAGATCGCTATGGATAAGTTAATTATTAACGGCGGGGTCAGCCTCGAAGGTGAGATTAGAATTGCCGGTGCGAAAAATTCCGCGCTGCCGATTCTTGCTGCCACTCTCCTAACCCACGAAACTGTGCAGATCTGTAATTTGCCTCATCTTTACGACATTACTACCATGCTCGAGCTACTTGGTTGTATGGGTGTACAGCCTATAGTGGATGAAAAACTTAATGTTGAAGTAAATAGCAGTACTATTGAGCATTTCGCAGCCCCGTATGAGCTTGTAAAAACAATGCGTGCTTCAATCCTGGTGTTAGGGCCCTTGCTGACTCGCTATGGGCGGGCCGAAGTTGCGTTGCCAGGTGGTTGTGCTATTGGCAGCAGACCAGTAAATCTTCATATTAGTGCGTTAGAAGCTATGGGTGCTAATATTTTGGTAGAAGGCGGTTATATAAAGGCGTCTGTGAGCGGTAAGCTGAAAGGCGCCCATATCTTTATGGATTTAGTAACTGTAACTGGTACCGAAAATGTCATGATGGCTGCAACGTTGGCACAAGGACAAACGGTAATTGAAAATGCTGCCCGTGAGCCAGAGGTTGTAGATTTGGCAAATTGTCTGGTTGAGATGGGGGCAGACATCAGTGGCCAGGGTACTGACACAATCGTCATTAACGGTGTTAAAGAATTGGGAGGGTGTAGCTACTCAGTTATGCCAGATCGGATCGAAACAGGAACCTATTTGATTGCGGCAGCGGCAACCAGGGGGCACATAAAAGTTAAGGATACCCGTCCGGACATTTTAGAATCTGTGCTGAGTAAGCTTGAGCAAGTAGGGGCGGAAATAAAAGTAGGAGATAATTGGATAGAGCTGAATATGTGTGGCAAAAGGCCCACAGCGGTATCACTGCGCACGGCTCCATATCCTGCATTTCCAACAGATATGCAAGCTCAATTCACCGCTTTAAATTCAATAGCAGATGGGACTGGCTCTATAACAGAAACTGTTTTTGAGAATCGATTTATGCACGTCCATGAAATGAACCGAATGGGAGCGTCGATTCGAGTAGAAGGAAATACAGTAATTGTAGACGGCGTAAATGCTTTGAAAGGGGCACCTGTAATGGCCACCGATTTGCGTGCGTCAGCGAGCCTAATAATCGCAGGACTGGTTTCAGAGAATGAAACTAGTGTGGATCGTATTTATCATATTGATCGTGGTTACGAATGTATTGAAGAGAAACTACAATTGCTCGGTGCACAAATTCGCCGAGTCCCGTCTTAATATTAATTAGTCGTACACAAACACTATGAAATCCGCAAATTTGGTCATAGCACTTACCAAGGGGCGCATTCTGGAGGAAACACTTCCTCTATTTGCCGCCGCTGATATTGTACCTATAGAAGACATTACTCAGAGCCGAAAACTGCTTTTCGATACGAATGTAGAAACTGTAAAGCTAATGGTAATTCGTGGCTCTGATGTTCCTACATACGTTGAGTTTGGAAGTGCTGATATGGGCGTAGCTGGAAAGGACTTAATACTCGAACATGGTGGTGATGGTTTCTATGAGCCTTTGGATTTGCAAATTGCGAAATGTCGATTAATGACCGCAGGGCCTGTGACCGACCAATCAGATTCAGATGTACTTAAAGTGGCAACCAAATTCACTAATATTGCTAAACGCTATTATGCCGAGCAGGGCAGACAGGTCGAACTAATTAAGCTTAATGGTGCGCTGGAATTGGCTCCTTCCCTTGGTCTTGCGGATGCCATTGTCGACATTGTAGATACTGGAAAAACATTAAAAGCAAATGGACTAGAACCAAAGCATTTGATCTCTTATATTTCTTCGCGAGTAATTGTGAACAAGGCATCCATGAAGATTAAGAACGTTATTATAAGAGACACTTTAAGTAAGCTCAGTACTGCAGTTAAAGCCAACTAGTTTTTGAAAAACAGTATGATAAACCAAAGTATTCAAGTTCCCAGGATTTCAACTAGTTCTCCGGATTTCAGACAGCGGTTAGATGAATGCTTGCAACGTGAAATGCTTGTCGCTGCTGAAATAACTTCTACAGTTTCTGAAATTCTGCAACAGGTAAAACTACGTGGAGATAAGGCGATCATCGACTATACCAATAGATTCGATGGATTTAATATACAGTCTATTAATGATCTGATCATTACTTCAGAGCAATTAGATACAGCGCTAGAAAAACTGCCTACAGAACAACAAAAAGCATTAACCCATGCGGCAGAACGCATTCGTAATTATCATGAAAAACAAAAACAAGGCTCTTGGGACTATGAAGAAGTGGACGGATCTATTTATGGGCAGAAAGTCAGTCCTCTAGAGAAGGTTGGGATCTATGTGCCAGGAGGAAAGGCTAACTATCCTTCATCAGTATTAATGCTGGCAATTCCTGCTCAGGTAGCGGGAGTTAAGGAAATTATCGCTACTGTTCCAACGCCGTATGGTGACGA
>DFQD01000079.1 GCA_002377605.1 Gammaproteobacteria bacterium UBA3498
AATCGAATTGATATCATCGGTGATGATGCTCCAGACTTAGCGCACTTTGGGGAATACAAAATCGGAGTCCGGACACTAGAAGTGGTCGCTCAAAATCGCATCGACATTATAAATACTCCGCGTGGTGGTGACACTGTCTACTACGATAGAAAACTTACGCTGGAGGTTTGGTACCCGGCAAATCTACGAGGAGCTGAACCCGGCACGCAGTATCAGGCTATTACTCGCAATCCAGAGATCACAGCGACTTTAACGGGTCGTGCCGTTCGCGATGCAGAACCACTGCGTGCAGACGGGCCCTATCCTCTCATCATTATTTCGCATGGTTATCCGGGGAATAGATTTCTGATGAGTCATACCGGAGAAAATCTGGCAAGCAAAGGATATGTCGTAGTGTCTATAGATCATCTGGAAAGTACCTATGATGATCAACAGGCGTTTCAATCTACGCTTTACAATCGCCCGCTTGATCAGCGACATGTCTTAAGCAGCATGGCATACATTTCTTCGCAACCAGATCGAATCTTTAGCAATATGATTGATGCGGATAATACTGGCATCGTAGGCTATTCCATGGGTGGTTATGGATTGGTTAACAACCTCGGTGGCGGATACACAGAAGAAATCATCGATGGTTTTATGTCACCACCAAATCGCTTGCTGGAAGAGCATGCAACTGCAAATCCAGAGTATCGAAACAATCTCGACACTCGAATCAAAGCAGGTTTCGCTGTCGCACCTTGGGGTATGAATACTGGCTTCTGGCGAGCAGAAGATCTTGCCGGTATTGGAGTTCCAACTTTCTATTTAGCAGGTGATCAGGACAGTGTGGCAGGTTATGAAAATGGACCTCGGGCCATATTCGAAGCTGCTATAAATAGTGATCGCTACTTACTAACTTTTCACGAGGCTGGACATAACGCTGGTGCTCCCATTCCTCGACCTATCGAGCTCGATAATGAAGAGAACAAAGAGTTTGCAGGACACTATACAGATGAAAATTGGGATAGCGTTGAGATGAATAACATCATGGATCACTATGTTACCGCCTGGTTTGATTTTCACTTAAAGAGAGTTAATCGCGAAGAGTATCTGTCCTCAGTTCCTGCAAGTTACGAAGAAAGGTTAAGTCTGGAACATCTAACTGTCGGACATTAATAATTTGCTAAAACATCATTTTTAAGTAGAAAGGGCTAAACATTTCTGATTGGCCCTCAAACACAAGTTTTTAAGAGAGATCTCTAAGAAACTCAAGTAGTAATCGGGAAGTTTCTTCCGCCTGTTCCTGTTGAACCCAATGACCCGCACCGCTTACCAAATGAACTGCGCGCATATCTGTACACGCCGTTTCTTGCATGCGTTCGAATGAACCTGGATTCTGATAAGTTCCCCAGTCGCTCGCACCGCTTATAAACATTGATGGTTGGTCTATTGTCTTTCCAGCATAAAGTTGAGACTCGGCGGTTCCTATGCCTGTCGAGCCCATTCGGTAGGAATTCAATCCGCCCTGGAAGCCGGTACGTCCATATTCTTCCGTGTACACTGCGAGTTCTTTTTCAGTAAGCCAGGTATTAGCCGCAACTTCTAAATCACTTGGCATATGCAGGTCAACCGTTTCTGCCATGCCCATATTCAGATCCATAATGTAATAAGTTGGCATCTTCGCCCATTCGGCAGCGGTTCTTCCCGACAGGCGATAAGGTTGGTTTTCTTTCCAATCCGCACTTTTGTGATGGTAATAGCCTCGAATAAAACTTTTTAAGCCCTGCCTCGCATGCCACATATTCGAGTTGGCTTCTCGGGTTTGGTAGTAACGCTGGTAGTGTTTTCGGGGGCGTGGTAATGCAGCGAGATCATCATAAATACTTGGAGATCTTTCAGGGTTTTGGCGAGAAGGACTGTTTACGGTATCGAATGGAATAGAGGGAGTGCCGCCAAAGGGTGCGCTCATCATCGTTACTGCTCGAAAAATGTCTGGACGAGTAACGGCACACCATGCTGCTAGAGGTGAACCGAAATCATGCCCAATCACTGCCGCAACAGTTTCGTAACCAAAGGCGTAGACTAATCCAACACAATCACGAACCTTGTTCAGCATGCGAAATGGTGTCAGGTCGGCATCGTAGTTGCTATCGTATCCAGTTGTGCGTCCATAACCACGCAGGTCCGGAGCAAAGACGTGATAACCAGCATCAGCTAAAGGCTGCATCACGCTGCGCCAGCTGTAAGCTAATTCAGGGAAACCGTGCAGTAGTAGCAGAGCTGGACGGTTAGGAGTTTCGTATCCTGCTTCTAGGACATGGAATCTTAAACCATTAACATTGTCTACAAATCTTGAACGAATACCGTCTGGTAACCACTCGTCTGGGTACGGGTGCGCAATTCCAGATAGGGTAAATTGATTTTGTGCCAGCAATGATTTGCTTATCACTAACGTTCCTGCGGTTAATGCTGTCGCTTTAATAAATTTTCTACGAGTCTGCTTTTTCATCGTTATTGTATTCTTATCTAAAGATTGGGAATTAAAGTTTTTATAATCCTGCCATTTCGATTGCAAAATTCATTACCATACCCCCGGCTCGGTCATCGCGATCAAAAATTGCCAAACGGTCCAGGTAGTCGTCTAGTGAAGACATTTTACCAGTAGATGTACAAGCGTTGATAAAAATCCCATCAAAACTGGTTCGGATTTTCACAGCATTCCAAGCTTTGTCCAGTGCCGGTCGAAAAGTTTCTTCCTGCAACCAGCCCTTATCCAATCCCCGTTTAATAGCAATGCCGATCATAGCTGTTGAAGTAAGTTCCGCGAATGAACCTGGATAGTCGATAACCTCGTGCCACATGCCGTCCTCATCCTGATAAGGTAACAAAGCTTCAAGATGATCAACTAGCATTCCAAGGAGCACATCTCGGGCAGGATGGGTTGGTGGAAAATCGCTAACAGTTAAAGCTAATCCTAGGGCAGGGAACCCATTACCACGACTCCAGGCCACATCAGCCTCAGGTGAGTGGCGATATAGACCATTCTCTTTTAGTAACATATTGCGCATATAAGTGACGTGGCGTATTGCCATATCAAAGTATTTTTCGTCCTCAGTGATTACACCTGCTTTTGCCAGCAGGGGTGTGGCCATAAAAAAAGAATCGCTCATTTCATAATGCATAGGAGCAACTTCAAGTGGCTCGCCAAACTCATCAAAGGCCAGTTCAGCTGCTTGTAATGTTAATAATAATGATTGTTGATTGCCTGTAAGGACAGCATGTTCAGCAAACACTAGTTGGCCAGCTAGCGCCGATGAGTTCGAAACTTCAAATGGAACTCCGTTATGATAGGGAGCGAGTAATTCTTCCACTTCATCGATGTAGCCTAATCGAAGTCTACCAATGAGGCTCATACCTGGTACGTAGACAGGTGCTGAAAAATCATATCCGTAAATTGAGGCAAGTTGCTCAGCAAGATCCAAGGGAGTTCGAGCTATTCGGTGCTTTAGCTGCATCTTTGCAGGTGAGTGCTGCATTTCTGCATTAGTTAGGAGGAAATCGACTGTATCATTAGTTGAAGAAAGTTCATTCACAGGGATGGATCCAAATCCTGCAATGCCATTGTTGGTAATAGCTTCACGAAATCCAAAATCATCATCAGAGTTTATGATTATTAAATCTGGAGCGTGGGATCCAATCCAACGCCATAACACATGAGAGACAGTATTTTCCGTATAAGCTTGTCCTACCGGTGGGAACTGTAGCTGATCTCCCTCGGGATTGGCTCTTGAGATTACTATAAGATTTATGTCTTCAGGAGCTGCAACTTCTGCATAGGAGGAGACTAGTTCATTAAGATTGTTGTTATTTGGCTCGTTTCCATTTAGGCCGCTAAGGTACAAAATAGTCGGGTTGCCTTCATTGTTAATGATGCCTTCTGCAATGATCAATTCACGCTCTTTTGTCAAACCAACTTCCCAGGTGACCTCAGTTGCATAATTTCCGGTAAGGCAAAGAAACCAAATGTGAAGGCTAATTATTACTTTTCTAAACATTTTGAGATGCTAATCCAACTCCAAGAGTTCTCGGATCTGATCCATTGCTGCGTTAAAGATTAGATCGAATCCAACTTGGCCCAATTCTGCTGTGGCGACAGTAGGATCGCCAGAAACTCCATCTACATCCGAACCTCGGCCTGGAGAGATATTGCTGGTGCGCACATGTTCAGGCGCGATTGCGAGCAGTAGGGCGGTGTCTCTCAAGCCGGCATGTGTTCCTATTTGATCGTAGGAGGCACCTTGAGAAATTAAATACTCATCAAATACACCTACTTTATACCAGTCACTAATATGGAACACAGACACGCCTTCGCCGGCCCATTCAGTTGACAGCAGTTCTGCGACTTCTTCTTGTGGTCTTTGATTGGGTCCGCTATCTCCAATAAACAAGATGTTGGAAAAACCGTGTTGCTTGAGACTTCGAGCCGTATGTTCCAACACTGAGCTAAACACTTCTGTTGGAATAGAAATGGTTCCGGCATAGCGCATGTGACCAGATGGGGGATCGATATTGCCTTCTGGCACATAGGTCATGGCAGGTGCTACTAAAGTGTTTCCTAATGCGCGAGCGATTCGTTCTGCTCCTGCATTAATTCGATATTTGTGTTTTCCTAATACCATATGGGGACCGTTCTGTTCAGTACCCGCAGTGGGAACAATTACCGTTGTTGTTCCGCTGTCAATTTCGGCACGCACTTCTGTCCAGGTCAGCTCTTCCAGGAAAACCGTATCAGGAGTTTGTGTAAAAGATTGACTAGTTAGTGTGACAGATACAAGGACACCAAAGCATATTTTTTTCAGCATGCTAACTACCCTAGGGAAAATTTGTTTTTATTATTCAGTAGCGCCAGCGGCTTCTAATACAGATACTACTGATTCGTATTGACGCTGTTTGGCAAAAGCAAGCGCAGTCTCACCTTCCGCATTCTTAGCGTTAACTTCTGCGCCAGCAGCGAGAGCGACTAAGACTGAATCCAATATCAAGGATTCTCTATCCTGCAATTGACCCGCTCTGCGTTCTGGTGTGCCCCAACTAACTCTTAAGCGAGCATGTCCCATGCCAACTGCAGCCATTAGTAAGTTGATCTGACCTTCATCACGTATGAAGTGCTCAAGCATACGCTGAGCCGGGTAGCTCATATGATTAATAACCATTGGATTGGCGCCCGCTTCTAGTAAAGCTTCCATAATCTTGGGTTCGGAGAAACGAGCAGCCAACCACAGTGGTGTCGAACCGATTAGCGCATCGTGAAAATTGTAGTCAGTAGATTGTCTTCGAACTGGTGTTGGCTTTTCCAAGATCGCTTCGAGGTTTGCACCGTGCTTAATTAAAACATTAACCGCATCCAAATTGCCTCTTTGAATTGCGGCATGCAGCGCAGTATGACCGCTCTCGCGGGATTCAATGTCGGCTCCATTTTCGATCAGGTATTCAAGTGCTTCCGTATTACTACCATGAATTGCCATTATCATCGGACTGGTACCAAAGGCTGATAATTGATTAACGTCTGCACCTGCGTCCACAAGTACTTGTACTGAACGCAGATCCCCAGAACGTGCAGCAAAAATTAGTGGAGTATTGCCTCCAAACTCTGTCCAGTATTTGTAATCTGGGTGGCTATCCTGCTCTTTTTCCGATTTTACATAGTGTTCACGAATTTCAGAACGCGCGTTTAAGTCTGCGCCATGATCGATCAATGCAGCAACGACCTCGGAATGGCCTCGACCAGATGCCCACATTAATGCGGTCTGTTCGCGGGTAACCGCTACGTTTGGGTCGCCGCCAGCTTCAAGCAGCGCTCTGACTACTGCGCCATTACCAGTCTGGGCTGCAGCCATTACCGTTGTTTCACCGGAAAGCAATTGAATAGAGGGGTCCGCTCCCGCCTCAATTAATGTTTCCACCATTTCGATGCTGCCATTTTCTGCAGCTAACCAGAGCGGTGTAACCCCTAAATCAGTAGTGGCATTTACGTCAGCGCCAGAACTTAAAAGATTATCTGCTGTTTCTGAACTGTTGTGATAACTGACCCAATGTAAGGCAGTTGTGCCATCACCATAAACGACATTAGGATTGAGTCCGTCTTCTAATAAAGAGGCGAGCTCTTCCCACTTCTGTTCTTTCGCAAGGCTAACGACAATTGGAAGGTTTTGCGCAGAGACCTGGCTCGCGAAAAAGAGCAGAGCCGCTATTATAATTTTTCGCGAGTTCAAAAACATTGAGAGCTTAAAGCGTTATAGGGCCGGTGCTGCCACCCATCTGATCGATAGATAGGCCGAATTTTTCCATCAGGCTTAAATGCAGATCCGCCATAGTGGGTTCGTTATCGTAGAAGACATACTCACCACCCTTCAGCCAACCGGCGCCACCTCCAACAAGAATTAGCGGTAAGTTAACCCCGGAATGAACTGTACTATTGGACAAACCACCACCATAAAGAATGGTCATATTATCTAACAAGGTTCCATCACCTTCAGGAATTGCAGACAGTTTATCCAGGTAATTGGAGAAGAGAGATATATGATAAGTATTAATCTTGGACATGCGTTCTATCAATACTGGATTGTTATTGTGATGAGAAAGCGGGTGGTGCGCATCAGGCACTCCGATCTGCGGATAAGGTCGCGGACTCTGTTCTTTGCTCATCATAAAAGTAATGACACGAGTTAAATCTGTTTGTAAGGCCAACACCTGAAGATCCTGCATGATTTCCATGTGATCTTCGAAAACAGGAGGAACGCCTTCAGGTTGTTCTAACTCCGGTAAATCCATGTCGATCTGCTCTTCAGCTTTTTGAATACGTCGCTCAATATTGCGTACAGATTCTGTGTAGCTGTTTACCAGATGACGATCTTCATAACCCAGTTCCTGTTCCAGGCTTGATAGTTTATCCATAACAGCATCGAGGATACTGGATTGTTGTCGCAGTCTTAATTCACGGGATTCTTTTGCGGTGGAGCCGCTGTCGCCAAACATACGCTCAAATAATGAACGAGGATTATATTCGGTCGGTAATGGTTCCGTTTTGCCACGCCACGAAAGAGTATGGGTATAAACGCAGCTTAAATTCACTGTGCAGGCACCAGCGAGTGCCGGAGCATCCATAGACAATTCTAAAGACGAAAGCTGAGTTTCTTTACCTAGTTCGTTTGCCAGCAGCTGGTCGATGGAAATATCTGCAAGAATTTCTACTTCGGTTCTGCCGCCACGGGTAATGCCTGTAAGGAATGAACCGCCAGCACCAGCATGGGCAATGTTCCAGTTTGCCTTTAAGCCGCCGATTAAACGCATCTTGTCTTTGTAATTTGAAAGAGGGGCAAGCACTGGGGTTAGTTCGTAGTCGCGACCAGTTTTTTCTGGCGTCCAGTATTCCATTGCCATGCCATTCGGAATGTACACAGTCTGGAAGCGATGAATTGGCGCAGAAGTATTAGCGAAAGCTGGTGTCATTGCGTCCAGCATGGGTAAGGCGAGAGCAGCACCGGCGCCTTGGAGTAAGGCGCGTCGAGATATCGCTTTCCCGGTATTAATGTTTACCGCTCTAGCAATCTGTTTTTGTTTCACCTTTTGAACCGTCATTCTCAATCCCTCTTGGGAATATCAGATTAAATACTACACGGAAACCGCCTCAAAATCAGGATATTAGGCCTAATTTTGAGCATTCGCCGCAGCTATATTAACTTCTGAGTTATTTTCATCTATCTGGGCCATTTGCACTGGCGCGATACTGGTCTTAAACGCTAGGCTATTCGCAATGCCTAATATGATTGCTGACCAGCTGTAATCATAATCAGCCGCATCTCTTACGATCTGCCGCACAATAGGTTGATCGTAATATTCGACTCTTCTACCTAAAGCATAGGTCATCAGCTTTTCAGTTAAGGTGTGGGCAAATCGATCGGGTCTGTCCATCATCCAGCTGCGTAAGTCGACAAAGCCGGCGAATTCAACACCACCAGGATAATTACCATTGGGATCCACCGGATTTCCGGCCTCGTCAAAATTTCGCCATGCGCCAATCACATCAAAGTTTTCTAACGCGAACCCTAATGGATCGATAACCACATGGCAGGAAGCGCAGACAGGGTCTTCACGGTGTTGTGCTAAACGATCGCGAATAGAAGCAGGAATTTCGCCAGCTTCAGCTTCAGGAAGAATAGGTACATTTGGCGGCGGTGGCGGTGGTGGAGTTCCTAATAAATTATCCAGCAACCATTTACCTCTTAATACCGGTGATGTTCTGCCAGGATACGAAGTTACGGTTAGCAAAGCGCCATGGGCTAACAGGCCACCTCGTTGTTGGGTATTCGGCAATGACGCTTTCCGGAAACGACTGCCGTAAACATCTTCTACGCCGTAGTGCTGAGCTAATCTTTCATTAACAAATGTGTAATCGGCATTAAGTAACTCCGTGACCGGTGCATCAGTCTTAATGGTTTCACCGACAAACATTTCAGTTTCTGTTTCGAAGGCCTCGATGAGACTTACGTCATATTGAGGAAACAATACCGTATTGATGTTTACTTCTTCTAGTCGGCGAAGGTTTAACCATTGAGCAGCAAAATCTTCGACTAAAGTGTTCACACCGCGTTCATCAGCGATCATGCGTCGAACTTGTCGTTCATAAACTACCGGATCACTGAGCCGTCCTGCTTCTGCTAGTTGGAGTAGTTCTTCATCGGGAGCAGTACTCCATAGGAAGAACGAAAGTCTCGAAGCCAGCTCGGTGTCACTTAGCTCAAAGGTTTCTCCTGCTGCGAGATTGGCAGGAGTTTGATAGGAGCGAATCAAAAAATCTGGATCGCTGAGAATAAATTCCAATGCGAATTGTATGCCGGCATCGAAACTTCCACCTTGTTCGCGACCCACATTGAAAAACTCTTGAAGCAGTTTTGAATCATCTTCGGCAATATTTCTGCGGTAAGCCTGTCGCGCCATGCGTGTTAGAATTTCATCTGCACAGGCCGCTTCTTCAGATAAATCTTCTGGATAGCAGGAAAAAATAAGTTGGCGGCTAGGCGAGTCACCAAAGTTTGCTGTATTGGTATAAGGACCGCCTATCTCAATAGCATGAACTTTTTGATAGGCAAGATACGCTTCGGAGTTAGCCGGTAGTCTACCTCCTTGTCGTGGCTGAGGAATCTCCTCCTCTTCCACTTGCTGCCTTACATAGGAAGCGGTTACGGAATGAGGGCCAGCAGTTACTGGAATAGTGACTTCAAGTCCCTGAGTTCCCTCGTACAGCATGTATTGTTCCCAATCGATACTTCCAGGCTCGCCGGTTCCACTAAAACTTAATGGAGTGGGGGTGCCCGGCGCATCACCACCAATAGTAAATCTTTCCAGCAAAACTCCATCTAAACGCACGTCGAGAATTTGCGCCCAACCCAACCCTTTAACGTAGTCTTGATAATTCGTTTCCAGATCAATCTTGATGGTGTACTCGCCATCAACAGGAAAATGATGGGTTACCGAAACACCACCGCGAGAACCAAAAGGCATGTCTTCGTTTTGGCGCCAGTCCTGACTCATATAAAGTGGGATTTCGTATGTTGCGACGCTGGGGCTTAACGGCGGTAAGCCAGTCGCTAATCGGGTTACTTGTCTTGCCACTGACATGTATCGTTCCATGTGTGCGGTAGTGAATGGTAAAGATTCAGCGATATTATCGAAACTGCCATCGGCAGTTGGATCCCCCGGCAGTAATTCCATGATGTCTACATCAAGCCCCAACAATTCATTGATGGAATTGTTGTACTCGTAACGATTCATTCGATGCAATGGAGTTACACGGCCAGGATTTGGGTTCGCCGCCCACGAGTTATCTAATTCAGCCTCCAGCCATTCGGCGATCACGCTGTAAGTTTCGAAATCAGGGCGAGGCATTCCTGCCGGCGGCATCATATGGGCGCGCAGTTTTTTTACTATTTTTTCCAGTGTTTCAGCATGGGTAGCAATGCGAGTAAAGTCCACACTTTGTAAAGAGAGGCCAGAAGTGGCCAGCGCGTCGTTGTGGCAAGCAAGGCAATACTGGTTTACCACCTGCTGCATATCGTTGGTGCCAAATGCTTCTTGCGCGGAAGCTGGCTGACTAAGAAAAGGGTTGGAATCTGAGAGCCCAATCACCGCTGCAGCCAGGACTGAAATCGCCAGGCTGGATCCGATCCAATTCTTCCTGATTGGTTTCATGTAGGCTCCGCTAATTGAGGCTCAAAATGCACCGCTTTTCAATAACTTATATATCGGCAACAACAGCACATTTTGTGTTTATTTAACCGAAAAACACTACCTTAGGAATGGCTATTCTGCAATAAATAAAAAGAAACAAAGCGTAACGAGGCTCATGTCGTTTAAGGTACCGGAGCCATCCACATTTTTGACTGCACAGTACTGCCTTGATAGGCACCTCCACCGATATACATTATGCCATCGATTATGCCCGCAGCAGGAGAGGAAAGAGGGTTGGGGAGCTCGCCAACTTTTTGCCATTGGCTCCCCGGTGCTAACGTCAGAATATCCGGATCTTGAGCTTTGCTTCCTCCCATTGGAGTGGTGTGGCCGCCGATCATCCAGATCTTGTTGTCATGGACGAAGGTCGCACCTTCCGCATGGGAATGACCTTTGGGAAGTGGCGGCCCGTTACTCCAGGAGTTAGTTTCTGGATCAAATATGTCGACCCGCGCCTGATCCAGTTGTTGGCTGTCGTGATTGAACTGACCACCAATTGCGTAAATCTTTCCTTGAAACGTGACAGTTGAAAATTGATTGCGTGGTGTTGGCATTGGAGTAGTTGCTTGCCACCCACCATTGCCGTTTGCCAGGTCCTCAAGATTTAACACCCAATGATCCGGCGAATCTGTGTCGCGGTCGGATATTAAGCCACCAAAATAATGCAGCTCTCGGTCAACGATCGCTAGTCCACCACCTGCTCTAGGTTCAGGTAACAGTGGAGCGGCTGTGTAACGATCTAAATCCACATCGTAATTCCACACCTCGGCAATGGCATGGCCTGGATAACCATCTTTAAATCCACCGGCAAACCATACCGTGCGCCCATCCAAGACCATATTCATATGGGTGATTGCGCTGGGGAGTTCCTGAATAGAGGTCCAGCTACCACTAGTAGGATCAAAAACGTCTGATCTTTTGCTGGAAATAACACCGGATTTGTAGCCGCCGAACAAAAACAACTTATTATCTAAATTAATCACACCGGGTTCCCACTTACCTTCCGGCATGTCAGGAAGCGCAATCCATTCATCGGCTTCTTGGGCAAATAGCGTTGAGATTAGAGATGAGATTATAAGGCAACTGATAATCCAGGGCTGTTTCATTATTATTCTCCGAATTCCCGTGCTTAGGGTTTCAGAGTATCACTAATTATTGAGCTAAAATACATTGTTGGAGCTTAATGATTTACTTGATACAGTAAGATCAGTATAAAACTCAGTTAGATTAGTTTTGCTTCTGACTACGATCAATACCATATAGGAAATGTTATGAAATTGACAATCATCAGATTTGCCCTAAGCATTTCTGTTCTAATTTATTCAGTTTCAGGTTTCGCGCAAACTGAAAGTCGCAGCTTTGTCGACGTCACAAGCACTTATTCCGTAATACCCAATTTGATCTATCAACGAGCTGGTGGGGTTGATTTAAAACTCGATGTTTATCGTCCGCGGGACGTTGATGGTGCGAATAAAACACTCATGCATATTCATGGTGGTGGTTGGACTAACGGTAGCAAAGAGGCCTCGTCAGTAAATTTTCTTCCTTATTTGGAAATGGGATGGACAATCGTAAACGTCGCCTACCGATTAGCTGATGTTGCCCATGCCCCGGGTGCGGTTGAAGATACTCGTTGTGCATTGCGTTGGATTTATCGTAATGCGGATCGCTATGGTTTCGACAAAAAAAATATCGTTTTGACCGGAAACTCCGCAGGTGGTCATCTGGCATTAATTACTGGGATGCTAACTTCCGATGTTGGAATGGAGCGTCAATGCCCCGGGGATAGAATGCGCAGTACCTGGGATATCGGGCCAACTAACATGGAAACTTTGCAAGTCGCTGCCATTGTTAACTGGTATGGAATTACTAATGTCACTGACCTGTTAAATAATGGGCCCGGCACTTCAGGCAACTTCACTGAAGCCTGGATTGGGTCTTCTCCTAATCGAGTCGCGACAGCAGCGCGTGTTTCTCCCATAAATCATGTGCGGGAAAATCTGCCTCCCATAATCACTATTCATGGTGACGTGGACACTATTGTTCCTCACTCCCAAGGGGTGCTGTTACATGAAGCCCTCAATCGTGCGGGAGTGCCGAATGAGCTCATTACCATTCAAGGTGGTGGTCATGGCGGATTTAGCGCGACACAGATGGCGAACATATATGATGAGATCCGAGATTTCCTCAAGGAGCACGAAGTAGGAAACTAAGCGCTATGATCTGTTGCACAATAGGCGCACCTCGTGCACTTATGAGAAAGAAGTTTCGAACTCGAAAGCAGTTGAATGGGCCTTCTTGGTGTCGATCTTAAAGAACTCGAATTAGGGATTGCGCAACTATGCTAAGGTTTAACTGCTAACCTTATCGGCTGCACCGTAATGTCCTGCCATACCCCTTCAGTCACATAAGGATCATTAGCTAGCCATTCATCTAAATCTGTGCGGCTTTCAAATTCTACACAGAGTGTTGACCCAATCATTTCATCATTCTCATCGAGAATTGCGGCACCAACTATAATATTGCCTGCTTCTTTTAATTCTTGCGCATCAGCTAAGTGCGAAGGCCTGGCGGCTGCTCTGCGGTTCTTGGCTTCTTTGTCTTTGCCGTCATAAGCTACTACTAAAAATTGCATAACATTTTTCCTCGGATAAGCTGTTAGTTATTACAATATATTTTGATTGCGGTGATCGCCGAACTTTGGTCGTACTACGTTTTTAAGGGGAATATTCATACCGCCAGTTTCTTCTAGCCAAGTATAAATATCCGTTGCAAACGCTTCTATTCTTTCTTGGTGGCCTGGAGAATCAATTAGATTCTGCATCTCATTGGGATCATTTTCTAAATCATAAAACTCATTCGTATCCCAGATACCGTGATAACGAATATACTTGTATCGATCAGTGCGTACACCAAACATGGTTGGCGTTTGGGGAAAATCCATCTCCCAGTAATACTCATAGAAAATTCGATCTCGCCAGGGAACCTCTTCTTGTGCAAACAATGGGGCGAACGACATGCCTTGCATATGCTCTGGTACTTGCAGTCCTGCAGCTTCCAAGATTGTCGGTGCAATGTCTATGTTTTGTACTAAGGATTCTATGGTAGCCCCCCCTTTCAATTCGGTCGGTAAGCGAACTAATAGTGGAACCTTTGCTGACTCCTCATAGAAATGACGCTTATCGATTAAGCCGTGTTCGCCAAACGAAAAGCCGTTATCTCCCATGTATATTACTAAGGTGTCTTCAGCTAAACCATTTGTATCGAGAAAGTCTAAGACGACCCCAACGCTGTCATCGATACCCATTAAGGTTTCAGTGTAGCGATGGAAGAAATCTTCGAAGTTAGTCCTGCCATGATACATATAGTCCACGCCATGCCAAGATTCTCTCTGGTTTTTCACCCAATCCGGGATGCGATTATCCCCATAGTATTCACGGCCTCGGGCCGGATCTCCGTCGCTACTGCCACTTGGTAGAGTAGTCTCTCCATATAAAGGTGTTTCATAAGAGGGTGGATAGATAACTTCTTCTTCCTCATAGCTCCCCAAGTGCCTTTGCGCGGGAGAGAATTGACTGTGTACAGCTTTGTGGGACAAATACATAAAGAAGGGTTGGTTATTATTGCGTTGTTCTAACCACTCAACTGCGTGATCTGTTAGAAGGTCGGTAATGTAAATGTCTTCACCATAAGTATGCCTTTCACCGTTTATATTTAGGGTGGGCGCGTAATAAACACCTTGTCCGCGAAAACTTTCCCAGTGATCGAATCCTGGTTGAGGTTCATCGCTGTGGTTGCCCATGTGCCACTTCCCGAAGTACCCAGTTTGGTAACCAGCCTGTTGAAGATACTGTGGAAAGAAAGTGAGGTTTCCGGGGTCCGGTGCTGCATTGTCCACAACAGTGTGCGTATGAGAATACAAACCGGTTAGGATCGAAGCCCGGGAAGGTGAACAAAGCGATGTAGTCACATAGGCATTAGGAAAATAGGCGCCTTCATTGGCCAGACGGTCTAGGTTAGGGGTTTGCAGCCAGGGAACTTTGCCGGTAAAGCCCATGAAATCGAATCGGTGATCATCGGTGAGTATGAAGATGACATTCTTCGGTTTAGAACCAGCGATTGTTTTGAGTCGGAGGGATTCTTCCTCAGTATCACAAGCACTGAGCGTGAATAATCCAATCAAGGTAATGCATAGTGACATTTTCATTGGTCGCCTACTAATTTGGTAAGAATCTAGACAGAGAGCTGCTGATAGATTTCTAGAAAAACTGGAATTAGCGATCCTATCAACAGTGTTGCCATGCTTATATTAAAGATTCTCACATAGGAGGGCTTCAGCAAAATAGTTTTCAGTGAGGCACCAAACCACAACCACAGCAAAGTGCAGGGAGAACCGAAAATCATGAATAGTGATGCAATAGTCAAAACCTGGAATACATAACTGTCCGAGATGACGGTGTAAGTCACTGTCGCGCCAACCGCCAGTACCCATGCTTTAGGATTGACCCACTGAAATGCAGCTGCCTGCAGGAAGGTAAAGGGCTTGCCTCTAGTTTCATTGAATTCTGATATCGGAGTGGATGCTATACGCCAGGCTAAATAGCTGAGATAGGCTGCTCCGGCACACTTGAGGATTACATGCAGAACAGGAAACTGTTCAAAGAGTCCGGCAATCCCGAGCCCAACTGCAACGATCATGGCAGGAAATCCTAAACAGATCCCAAAATAGTGCCTCATGCTATGACGTATACCGTAATTAAGCCCAGAGGTCATAATTAAGGTATTATTGGGGCCAGGTGTCACACAGGTGCTAATTACAAATACAATAATTGCCAGATATTCCATGATCAATTGATAGCGTACCGCAAAGATTTGAAAGCAGCGGATTCTACTATGAATTTGCAGCCTGAGCGTAACTTAATTCTGGTAAGCAGAATCATGAGTCATTAGACTGCCCACATGCTAATAATCGCACTTACACCGATATTCGTAATTATATTTGTAGGTTTCTGCCTTTCTCGCGTTCCTCTTTTTGGCCAATCTATTTGGGAGCACATAGAAAAGCTTACCTACTATCTATTCTTTCCCGCTTTGTTAGTCCTTCGCCTGTCTGAATCTAGATTTGACTGGTCTGAACTTGGGCATATAGCACTTGTTATTGGGCTCGCTTTGTTCGTTGTCACTGCGTTAATTGCAGCGTTTCACAAATTCATAGCTTCAGACCTTGCCACCCTGAGTTCTATTTATCAGGGAACTATTCGCTTTAATACCTATATTGGTCTGGCTTTGTTGGAGGCTCTTTATGGCAGTCGAGGAATAACAATGGCTGTGCTGGTAATTGCGATATTCATACCTTTCGTGAATATATTGAGTGTTGTTTCGCTAGGTCTTCAGGGCAGCAAAGGCGCAAAGCGAATTTTTGTAGTAATAGGTGCGGTTGTCACCAACCCCTTAGTCATCGCCTGTTTA
Organism: Gammaproteobacteria bacterium UBA3498; assembly: GCA_002377605.1. GTDB lineage: Bacteria > Pseudomonadota > Gammaproteobacteria > Pseudomonadales > Pseudohongiellaceae > UBA9145. The sequence goes on from DFQD01000079.1 coordinate 15,739, forward strand.
ATAGGCCTTGGCATATCTTATACAGGATTCAATATTCCTAATTTGGCGCGGGATTCCTTAGACATACTCAGCCAACCGGCCTTGCCTTTAGGGTTGTTGGCGGTAGGCGCAGGGATTCGATTTGGCACGATTGGTGAGCAAAGATTGCATTTATGTGTCGCAGTAGTAAACAAGCAGGTTGTTTTCCCTGGCATAGTATTGGCAGCTTGTTTGTTGTTGGAAATAGATGGACTGCTGGGTTATTCAATAGTTTTGTTGTCTTGTTTACCATCCCCTCCTAGCGCATACATTCTGGCCAGGCAGTTAGATGGAAATGTAAGTTTAATGGCGAATATTATTACGGTGCAGACTCTGACAGCTTTTTTAATGATTCCAGTTTGGATAGAACTGGTGGGAAGATTTTTGTAAATATCTTTCGATCAAAAGAACTTCATGCAATAGACGATAAAAAGCTAATAAAATAAAAAACAAGAATCACGTATGGAAAAAGGATTTCAGATTTGAATTCTAGTCATCAGCCAGTAACCATTTACAAACCGAAAAAGATCTTGCAAGGTGCAAACTTATACTCACCTAACTCAATTCTCGTTGCTGAGCTGGATCCCAGTGTTAGTTGCAAACCTGTAGATAAGCAGTTCTCTGAAAGGGCCCTGCAAATCCTCAATG
>DFQD01000108.1 GCA_002377605.1 Gammaproteobacteria bacterium UBA3498
AGCTAGTGAAGCGATTCTTCCTGGGCTACGTTCTATACAAACTGAGATTGATGGATCTAGAGTCCAGTTAATATTCTAGGGAGTCGCTGGCAAACATGCTACTCCCGCTCGGGTGATTTTTCGGTTTGCCCTAGAGGGCTATGATAAGAACAATAAAAAGTATCGAACTGTACCTGCACTTTGGGTGTTAAGAAAAAGGATGATCGTTGTGATGTAGGTTTCCGATCTTTTATCAAACCAAGTTTTCAGCGCTAAGCATTATTTAGTTAATTTATTAGGAACAAGAAGTGGAAGATTCAACACCAATCGTAGTCGGTGGCGGCCAATTTACGGAAAAAGAGTTTCACCCTGAGAAATCCCTGCCTCCAATGGGTATCGCTGGGGAGGCCGCCAAGGCAGCAATAGCAGATACTGGAATTGGAGATTCAATTGCAGATCACATTGATACTATAGTTTCGATTCGTATCTTTCCCGATTCTACCAATCGTCCGCGATTACAAGTTCCATTTGGGCGGGCAGAAAATCCACCGCGTGCCGTCGCAGCTCGCATTGGCGCGAACCCAGCAAATGCGATTTATGGCAATGTTGGCGGCAACACGCCGCAGAAATACATCAATGAATTGGCCGAGCGAATTACCGAAGGTGACATCGGAATAGCGCTGATAGCTGGTTCAGAGGCAATAAAAACTGCGCAAACAGCAATGCGCAGCAACATTATGCTGGATTGGCAGGAAGAGCATGAAGGATCTTTAGATGATCGAGGTCTAGGTGAAACTCTATTTACTCCCCATGAGTTTGCTCACGGTGTCGGCATTCCAATTCAAACTTACCCCCTATTTGAAAATGCGTTGCGACATCATAAAGGGCATAGTATTGAAGATCATATGCGACAGATGGGAACCCTTTTTGAAAAATTCTCTGAAGTTGCCGCTAACAATCCCTATTCTTTTTATGGAACACGCAGAACCGTAGAAGAACTCATTACAGTAACGCCTGAAAATCGCTGGATCAGCTTTCCTTATCCGAAATGGATGAATGCCATGGACGGAGTAAACTTAGGTGCGGCAGTAATACTAACTTCAGTTGGTAAAGCAAAAGAATTGGGAATCGATCCAGCTAGGTGGGTGTTCCTACATGGCTGTGCTGAAGCGAACGAAAAAATAAATGTCACCGATCGAGTTAACTACTATTCTGCTCCAGCCATAGGAGTTAACGCTCGTCACGCGTTGGATATGGCCGGCATTTCTGTAAATCAAATTAACTATTTTGATTTCTATTCCTGCTTTCCTTCGGCGGTAGAACTGGCGTGTGAAGAACTTGGAGTTGAATTTGATGATCCCCGGGGCTTTACCGTTACCGGTGGCCTGCCTTTCTTTGGCGGACCTGGGAATAATTACTCCACCCACGGATTGGCTTCTATGTTACCAACGTTGCGTGCTAATCCAGATTCCTTTGGTATGGTTACCGCGAACGGTGGTTATCTATCTAAACATTCGACAGGAATCTATTCTGCTAAACCATATGAAGGAAGTTGGAAACGGGAGAATCCAAGTAGTTATCAACATGAAGTGGATAATTTAGTGAGTCCAGCATTTACAGAAACTCCTGACGGTCCGGCGGTTATCGAAACTTACACTGTGTGCTTTGCTAAGGGAGAACCGGAAAGAGGCATTGTGATTGGCAGGCTTTCAGAGACTGGTCAACGCTTTGTGGCCAATACACCTTCAGATGCTAAATTGTTAATCGCGATGACGCAGTCCGAGCAAATAGGCAGAAAAGGTAATGTTTCAAACGATGAAGAAATGAATTTGTTTGTTCCGTCTTAGTTATTTGTGAAATTAGGATTTAGGAATGACGCGATGCGCATAAAAGAAAATTGATTCAGAATTTATCCCCAAATCAGATTCCTAAGATTTCCTCGAAAGTATGTGCCTCATTGGTAGGACTGCAATCGTAACAGGAGGCTATCTAGAAAACATGAAGCTAACCAAAAAGCTTGGTAACTTAGTCTATCCAAGTTAAGAAAAGGCCACGTTGATGCAAGAATTTAAAATCATGGTTCCTGGCGCTGCAGCTATCGACACGATAGAAGTTACTTCGCCATTTGATTGTTCGGTAGTTGGAACTGTTGAACGCATCGATGATCGAGGTGCTGAGTTGGCACTCAACACTGCTGATAAATTGTTTAAAAATAAAACTCGATGGTTGCCGGCGCATGAAAGAGTGTCTGTGTTAGAGAAAACAGCTGAACTCATGCAGTTACAATTTGATGATCTGGTGAATTTAGCTTTAGGTGAGGGCGGAAAACCCTATGCAGACTCACAGGTGGAAGTTGCTCGTGCCATCGATGGAGTAAAGAACTGCATTGAGTGTGTACGTTCCGAACACGGCTCTGAAATACCCATGGGAGTTAACCCCGCATCAATGAATCGTATTGCCGTGACTTCTAAGGAACCAATTGGTCCAGTCATGGCAATAAGCGCATTTAATCACCCCCTAAATCTTATCGTGCATCAAGTGGGTCCAGCAGTTGCATCAGGATGTCCAGTAATAGTTAAGCCGGCAACCGATACAGCACTTTCTTGTTTCAAGTTTGTTGAATTGCTGCGTGAGGCTGGATTGCCTGACGAATATGCTCAGGCAGTGGTAGTTACAAGTAATGATATAGCGACTGATATGGTGACCGATTCCCGAATCGCCTTCTTCAGTTTTATTGGCAGTGGTGCAGTTGGCTGGATGTTAAAGAGCAAATTAGCCCCTGGCACTCGATGTGCATTGGAGCATGGGGGAGCGGCCCCGGTTATCGTCGCCGAAGATGTGGATCTTGATGCCATGCTGCCGCTATTAGCGAAAGGTGGCTTCTATCACGCCGGACAAGTTTGTGTTTCTGTGCAAAGAATCTTTGCACACCATTCCGTAGCCGAACAAATCGCGGAGCGCCTTGCAAATATGGCCGATGCCTTAATCGTTGGCGATCCGGCAGACCCAAAAACCGAAGTAGGGCCAATTATTCGTCACGAAGAAACCGATCGAGTTGCAGAATGGGTAGATGAAGCGGTCGCTGCGGGTGCGCAATTAATTTGCGGTGGTACAAAAATTTCTGACGCATTTTACCAACCAACAGTGATACTGGACCCGCCTGCAGAAGTTACTTTGCGCAAGCAAGAAATATTCGGACCGGTAATTAGTGTCAATGCTTATGATGATATGGAGCAGGCCATCGCAATGGCCAACGATGTGCCATATTCATTTCAAGCGTCAGTGATGACCCAGGATATCGATAAGGCTATGTATGCTTATCGAAGACTAAATGCGTCGGCGGTAATGGTGAATGATCATACAGCTTTCCGTGTTGACTGGATGCCGTTCGCCGGATTAAAAGAATCGGGCTATGGTATAGGCGGCATACCCTACACGTATGAAGATATGCAAATTGAAAAGATGTTGGTGGTTAAATCAAAAAATCTTTAACTAGTCGATCGGCCCTAAAGGGCTTGCTGGACAATTCTCAGTCTCGAGAGTCCAACTTGAATTACTTATTAGCCATTGACCGTCTTGTTTGATCAGCTGAAACGAATCTATGCCACAGTGACTGAATACCCCGTCTACATGAAAGTCATAGGGTGTCCACACTACTGCAATATTTCCCTGAATCAAAACAGTCTCGTCCCATGAGCGCTCTTTAGCATTTCTTCCGGGGCGAGTGAGTGCTGATACCACTTCATCGTAACTCATTACATTAATTTGAGCCTCGCCATCATCCAGTTCTCTGGCGGATATATTTAGAGAGTTAGGAACTAAGATTGATTCCAGTAGTTGCTTATCACGGAACTCTATGGAATCAAAAAACTTCTGCACAGTCTCCAGAATTACAGCGCGATCATTAGATTGGCTAAAACTGATAATTGAGTAACTTAGCATCACTGCCAATATTAAAAATTTGTACATTATTTTCTCTTAATTTTTGATTATGAGCTCACTAATGAGCAATTTTCCTACGAAAATCTTATCAGTTAAGTAATAAAATTGTCATAGCGCCAATCTTTTATTCGATAAATTTGGAACAACTTATGACTTCGCGATATCTTATAGATTGAGCAAGAAAGAAAAAAAGGGAGGCAATGCCTCCGTTTTTTATTTCAGAGAGTCAATAATTTCGGAATCAATCAGTGTACCTTGATTGCCAAAAGAATTGCGCACGTAATTAATAATAGTGGCCATATCTTCGCTGGATATTGCGCCATCAAAGGAAGGCATTTCTCCCCTGCCGATAATGAGCATTAGCGCAACATCGACACCACTACCCAGTACTAATTCATTTCCAGCTAATGCGGGATAAATATTAGGTATGCCCATGCCATCGAGCTGATGGCATTCCGCACAGTTTTCAAGAAACAGGCGCTCACCATTTTTTTCTGTTGCAAAAACTATTGGGGAAGTAGCCAGACAAGAGATTGTCAAGATAACAGGCAATCGATGGAGTTTTGCGACGCTTTTAAACATTGATGGTAGTACTATAACACCGACATTGAAAAGTGAGTAGCAGGGGAACTCGAAGGTAAAAAGTGCTATAAACATTGTCTCAATTAGATATAGTTCTGCACAATGAACTTAACCAACCGCTGTTTTTTAGTAGTATTTCTTTTGAGCGCTTCGCTAGTAACTTCTCTAAGCGCGCAAGATCAAGCTGGCCAGATGTTCGAGGCACCACGGCCCAATGGGTTGGAGACCGTGGAGTTTTTCAGCCCTGCTGTAAATCGTATGATGAAATTTGATATCGTCTTTCCTACGGGTTATTGGGAAACCGAAGATCATTATCCAGTTCTCTATCTACTTCACGGATATATGCAGAATTACACAGTGTGGGGTCGCAATCTTGCAGCTGCTTTCTATGCGCGTAATATTAATGACTTAATACTTGTATTGCCTGATGGAGGTAACAGTTGGTATGTAAACTGGTCAGAAAGCGAAGATGAACAATCTAATAATTGGGAAGATCACATTATTCAAGATGTGATTAATTACGTTGACAATAATTTCCGTACTGAAAACCGCAGAGAGGGCCGTGCGATTTCTGGATTGTCCATGGGCGGGTTTGGAGCTTTCGCTATTGGTTTAAGACATCCTGAGATGTTTATATCAGTTGGCTCAACCAGTGGTGCATTAAGTTATGCAAGGAGCAGTGCTGCGGCAATCGCTGCAGGCATTAAGCCACAATCACGTCAACGTAGCTCTGAGGATCAAGCTCGATTTGCAGAAGCAGACGCTATAATTTCTGACATCATAAATATTCCCGGATTTTCGACACAGGAAGAAAGAACGCCAACCGGGATAGTATTCACAACGGAAGAACAAGCCAAAGCCTATGATCCATTTGAAATCATCTATAACGTGCCAAGAAGTCAGATGCCACATATCTACATCGATTCTGGAACAGAAGATGGATTAATAGTAGAGGCGAGAGAATTGGCGCAACTTCTAATGGTTAATAATGTTCCATTCGATTACATGCAAAGTAGTGGTCAGCACAATTCTGAATACTGGCGCAGATCTATCGGGCACATGATGACAATCCAGCATGAAGTTATGCGAAGAGCATTAGGTAATCGGCCCTAAAAGTTATTCCGGCAGCGATCTATATTCGAACGAAGCAATGACTGAGCTAATACAGGTTAACAACGCTATGTGCCGTGTTGGGCGGCACAAAGTCCTCAGTATCGAATCGTTTCGAATTGAACAAGGGCAACACTGGTGTCTATTTGGTCCTAATGGAGCTGGAAAAACCCTTCTCTCAAATTTAATTGCAGCTAAGCGAAATGAATCAGGTAAATATGTAACTTATTGCTCCAACTTTTTGCCGGTTCGCGATATCCACATAGTGTCATTCGAGGAACAACAAAAATTGTGGCAGAAAGACAATCGTCTGGATATCAGTGAGTACAGTGAGGATGCTCACGATGCAGGGACCCAAGTAGTCGAACTAATTAGAAGTACGAGAGCAAGCGGGCATCAAGATTCAGAATTATTGAAGCAATTATCTATTGATCTCGACATCTCTCATTTGCATACGAAGGGGATTCGGTTTTTATCTTCAGGGCAGATTCGCAAAGTGCTTATAGCTAGAGCACTTTACGCGTTTAATCCAAATTCTCCTCAATTAGTAATATTCGATGATCCACTGGAGAGCATCGACGGAGATTCCCAGGAACGAATTAAAAATTGCATAGATAAGTATTTGCATTCTGGTTTTTCGAGTATTCAACTCTGTCGAAGAAAAGCAGATGTTTTGCCTAGCGTAAGTCACATAGCGCTTATGCAAGAATTAAAAATGTTACAACAAGGCGATAGGGAAACAATTGAAGCTAGTGATAGTTTCCACCAATTGCAAAATCGCATTCCAAAAATACCTGATCAATTACCAGATTGTTCAATTGAGTCCGATTATGGAGAGAGAGAACTTTTAATTGAGCTGTCACAAATTAATGTGAGCTATGGCCCACTCGTAGTACTCAATAACTTAAGTTGGGCTATGTATTCTGATCAACATGTGCAAATCGAAGGGCCGAATGGTTGTGGCAAGTCCACATTGCTTGGCCTTATAGATGGCGAGAACCATAAGGCTTATGGTCAGGATGTAACCTTGTTTGGTACAAAGAAAGGCAGCGGAGAAACCGTTTGGGAAGTGAAGGCAAAATTTGGTGTTGTGTCTAATGAGTTACACAATAAATATGTAAAAGGATGGAAGGTAATTGATGTTATCGTTTCGGGATTCTTCGATTCGGTAGGGCTCTATGACGACAGTGGCGCTCAGGAAATTGGAACAGCAAAAGGTTGGTTGGGTGCGCTCGGCATCATGGAATTGGAGAAGAGTTTTTATCATGAAATTTCGTTCGGTCAGCAACGCTTAGTTTTGCTAGCAAGGGCAATGGTTAAACAACCAAGAATTCTGGTGCTTGATGAGCCATGTGTTGGGTTAGACGACTTTCATCGAACATTAATACTGGGAATTCTAGACAAGATCGCCGAGCAAACAGCAACTAAAATTATATATGTAAGCCACATAAGAGATGAAAAGCCGCAGTGTATTAATAGCCGACTAAGTTTTGTCTCAAATAAGAAGGGCGGTTATCAAGTAGAAGAGTCTGTAGTTTAGGGGCTAATCTTTAACACAATTGAAGCTTGCACACTCACGATTGAAGGCGCAGCTGATGCTTTCGCGCTCATAATTTCTTTAACTTTGATTTCGCAAGGTTGTCTGCCCTTAGGAACTATTTTTCTGATGTAATCTCGTGCGATGAATGATGGCGCTCAATTTGCACGCGACAGAGAGATATTAGCGTAACCCACATTGTTCCCATAAAAACCGCGACTATCGTTAACAAACAAGGTTAGTTCGCCGTCACAAGCCGCGACGAAGTTGTAACTACCGCTATCATCAACTTCAAGATCAGAAACCCCCCGCAGACTGTCACGACTGCAGCGAGATTGATATAACATTAATTCAAACCAATTATGATCAGGTGACCGTTTTGTCGATGCTAGCCATTCGTATCGCATAACACTATTTGCAAATCCCTTTTCATCTATTGGTTCACCATTTTCATTTTCGTCGTAGACCTGATCGATCCAGTAACTAAGTATACTGATATCCATTGTGTAACGAGCGCCGGATTGTAAATTTATTCCCGTATCAAAATTTGGATCTTTAGTAAAAAAATGCACGTTTTTTTCTTCGCCAATGTTGAGTGGTTCGCCTTGAAAAGAACTTTCGTAAAGGCGAATGCCAGGAAAGGAACAACTACTAAGAATAAAAGTTACGATGCAAAAAGTTAAAACGCATTTAGCGATTTTTTTAATCTCAACCACTGATACAACTCCAATAAGAGAATAGATTCTGGGAATTTAGAATAGGCATTAAGACTAGTCTACCCCTGCGTTGAAAATAGCTCAAACTGAAAAATCTTATAGAAAATTAATAAGCGAATTCAATTTAAGGAGTTTACTTTCCGGTCCAAACTGGCTTTCTTTTTTCAATATATGCTTTTCTTGCTTCTTTGCTATCTTCTGAGTCAAACGCGGATGAGAGTGCATCGACAGCAGCCTCAGGCACCTGTTGAAAGTTCATGTCTTCCATTTTATAGAAGAGATCGCGGGTGCGCTTTAATGCCAGTGGGGACATTTCAGCGATTTTGCCTGACATTTTTTCCGCTTCATACATTAAGCTGCCAGCACCCACTACTTTAGTAATTAAACCCATGCGTTCCGCCTGTGCGGCTCCTAGAGATTTTCCAGTGAAGATCAATTCTGACGCTTTCATGCGTCCGATTAAGCGCTGCAGAATCCAAACATGCATACCAGGAGGGGCCGCTAGGTTGGGCACACCCGGATAACCAAAGTCAGCGTCATCAGCCGCGATAATCATGTCGCAGGCGAAAGCAAGAGTGCACGCTCCTTCTCGGGCATATCCATGCACCGCTGCAATAATGGGCTTCGATAAACCGCGCACGATATCCATCGTTCCCACATAAAAAAGCCGCAAGAACTCCTTCATTTCTGAAGAATTAAACTCTTCAAGATATTTCAGGTCTACTCCTCCAGAGAGCCCAGGTCCATTTCCTGCTAGCACGATAACCCGTACATTTGGATCTGCGTCTGCTTGTCTCAGTGCCTTGTGATATTCAAGGGTCATGTCTCGATCAATTAAGTTGGCTGGCGGACGATCAAGAATTATCTTGGCAGTATGTGCTTCAATTTCGTATTGTAAGGAGGTAAAGCTAGGGTCAGACATCTTTTAGATTATTCTCTTATCGTGCGTGGATTCTTTTTTACACCGTTAGCGGTATATTTGGCACTCACATCTTATAATAGTAGTGTCGAACTGCCAGAGATCTGTAGCAATAAATCGTTAATTTAGCAAACGGAACAAAATCATGAAATTAGCTATAGCAACATTTATTAGTGGAATGATAGCAAGCCTGCCTCTTGTGGCTGCTGAGTCCAGGCCGGATCCCATTGCGGATCCGATTCCGGAAAAAATACAGAAAGGAGACATATCTATTGCTTTGCAGGAATTTGTGCAGATTCCCGAATCTCAAGAATCCGCGATGCCTGAGCGTACTAATGCTGCACATGCACGGATTCAATTCATGACACCGCTTCCGGATGAATCAGGCCGGCTGGTCGTAAACGATTTAAGAGGGTTACTATATTTAGTACCTGAAACCGGTGGTGAACCATCCATGTATCTGGATGTGCGTCAGCACGATATCGGATTCGACGATTCTATGTTTCCTAATGAAACGGGATTAGCGGGAGTGGCCTTCCATCCTGATTTTGGCAACGAAGGTACGGCGGGTTATGGAAAATTCTATACGGCGATTAGTGTTTCATCAGACAGTGGTCAAGCAGACTATCTCGATGACAATGCAGAAAACCATGAGAGTGTTATTAGAGAGTGGTCAGCTGATGACCCTGATTCTGATTCTTTTTCTGGCTCCACGCGCGAAATTATTCGCATTGGACAGTTCGACCAGAATCACAACATAGGAACTTTGGCTTTTAATCCGGCAACAAATCCAGGCGATGCCGATTACGGAATGCTCTATGCCAGCATGGGAGACGGTGGTGGTGCCAACGATCCTATGGAGTATGGGCAATCTACCGTCGAACCTATGTCAGGTATTTTTCGGTTAGATCCTCTAGGTGGTGAAGGTGATGCTGCTTACGGTATTCCAGCCGACAATCCTTTTGTGGGTAGTTCAGATATTGCTCCTGAAACCTGGGCATATGGTTTACGCCATCCGCAGGCGTTCTCTTTCGATATAGATGGCACTATGTATATCTGCGACATCGGCCAAAACCAAATTGAAGAAGTAAATATTGGTGTGGCTGGAGCCAACTATGGTTGGCGAGTCAGGGAAGGTACATTTGCCACAGCTTTTGGGTTGGGTGGTGTCAGACCTAATCCGGTATACCCCAGACCAGAAGATGACCAGGAATATACCTATCCTGTGGCACAATTTGATCACGATGAAGGTAACGCCATTAGCAGTGGATTCGTTTATCGCGGGTCTGCTATCCCCGAATTGCAAGAAAAATTTATTTTTACCGACATGGTTACAGGAAGAGTGTTTTATATCGACACAGACAATTTAGAACCCGATAATCCAGCAAGTATTCTTGAGCTGCGTGTAGAGTTTTTTGGTTTTGAACGAAATGTCGCAGATGCAATAGGTTTTCCTAACACATATTCTAGGGGTAATCGCGCTGGGCTGCGTCTAGGTATAGACTCAGAAGGTGAACTCTACTTCCTTACAAAAGGCGATGGAAAAATCCGGAAAATGGTTCCCGCTTTATAAATACAAACTCGCTAAGGAAGAAGTTGCGGTCGACATGGCCGTTATAAGAATCGTAGGTTGAAAAATTTTTCCTCAAGTCTGAGTCATTAATACACACTGCTTAACCAGTAGTCCTCCTCTGCCAGTTTCTGGTATGGTCTAAGTACCGAAGAAGCGAGGAAAACTAATGAACCGCAGAAAATTTATCCGCAATAGCGGTCTCCTGACTAGTTCCTTGGTCTGGCCAACACTCTCTGATGCGCAAGATAGTTGGTCTGGCGGCCAGATCCAACACCTGATACCGCTCGCTAATCATGACTCAATTATGCTTAAGGTTTCATTCGTAGAACCGCAAAGCAATCCCACTCTGCGGATAGGATCTAGAGCAATTGAAGGCGTGCAAACCGACAGTCTGGGTCGTTTTTGGACTTTCACGGCGGATGGTTTAGAGAGCGAGCAGGAATATGAATTAAGCCTGCAGCAACAAGGGGCTCGATATGCAGAGTCCTGGCCTCTGAGAACAAATCCAGCAGCAGATACCGAAAGTGAAACAATGCGATTGCTCGTATTTAGTTGTGCAGGTGGGCCTGACAATGCACAAACCGAAAATGGCGAATGGCGCTATCTGCCGGTATCTACTCGACAGCGATTATTTGATCGAGCTTTGTCATTTACGCCTGATCTGGCGATTGGAATCGGTGATCAGGTTTACTGGGATCAAAACATCGCTCGTCGCTGGCGTGGCGATGCAAGAGCGCAAGCAAATCGGGAACGAATCTGGGGCAAGTACGGTTCATTCGACGAAGATTTACCAGTTTTCGGCTCCGATAATGAGGCGGCACTGACATCTTGCTTGGATGAACAAATAGCTTCTTTGTATGGCACAAACTTCCGTTCAACACCGCTACTTCTCACCCAAGACGATCACGACTATTTCGAAAATGATGAAGGTACTGACGACATCATTACTTTTCCGCCTCGCAATTTTACTTCGCAATTGGGTAGAGCATCTCAGCAGCTTTATTTTCCTGAGTACTTGCCGGAATTAAATCGCCCGGTACATTTAGCCGGTTCAAATAGGAATGGCTTAAGTGAGTCATATGGTTCATTTCGCTGGGGATCCTTACTGGAATTACTTCTTTATGACTGCCGGCGTTTTATAACTCTAGCTGGGCCCACTGCAGTCTTTATTGAAGAGCAAACGGAGCGGTGGATCGCCGAAAGAACCGCAGATGAAAACAGCACTCGTCATTTAATCCACATTCCTTCGACTCCATTTGGTTGGACTGCCGGGAAATGGGGCGAATGGTATCCGGATTATCTTCAGCCCAGCGGTCAGCTTGGAATCGAGAACCCGAAACCTTATTGGCAAGCAGGTTGGTACCAACAACATCAACGAATTCTTTCCAGTATATCCGCGCAGGACGAACGCATTCCGATAATCGTATCAGGTGATCTTCACGCAATTGGTTCCGGCATGATTACTCAAAGTGGCCCATTAACATTTGAAAATCCTGTGCATTCTATTCTTGCCGGACCAATCAGCACTGGTACAGGCTGGCCAAGCGGGGTAAGAGGCATCGGAGCGCAAGTGCCTATTGATTTGGAAGTGGAAGAGAGAGTGCACCCGGTTGAGAACAACGGTTTTTCAATCTTTGATGTAAATTCCGATAGCATTAATGTACGTCAATTTGCCTGGTTGCCTGAGCAGGGATTAGAGACCATAGATAATTTGGAGCCATTCTCTACGTTTAGCATTAGCCGTTAGGAAAGAAGGGTAAATTATGAATAATTGGATTTATTTAATAGTGGCAATCGTTTCTGAAGTAGTTGCAACTTCTGCTCTAAAAGCCAGCGCAGGCTTTACAGTATTGATACCGTCAATAATCGTTGCGGTAGGTTATAGTTCAGCGTTTTATTTTCTTTCCTTAACTTTAGGAACTATACCGATAGGCATGGCCTATTCCGTTTGGTCTGGTGTTGGCATTGCACTAGTCACTCTTATTGGTTGGATGTTCTTTAATCAAAGCCTTGATCTGCCTGCGATCATTGGAATACTTTTAATCGTCGCTGGTGTTATCGTTATGTATAGTTTTTCAGAGTCAATTGCATACTAGGAAGAAAACTTGAACGAAGTTCAGTTTATATCATTACGCAATTATGGAAGTCCGCCAAAAAATAATTAAAACTTAAATGGTGAAAATATGAAAAAGAAAATTGCCGAACTTAACAAAAAGCTTTTCCTCTACCTTTCTTTAGTTGGGCTAGTAGTGTCTTCTTCTTTTGCAATTGCCCAGAATCGATTAGCAATAGAAGAAGTAAAAGATGGTCTGCATATGATCACAGGGCCCGGTGGCAACATTGGTGTACGCGTTACTTCTGAGGGAGTAATTCTAATCGATGATAAGTTTCCTCAAGATTTCGATGAAATTCAGTCATTAGTTGCCACGGTCAGTAACTTGCCTGTGCGTTATGTAGTCAATACTCATCACCATGGTGATCATTCTGGAAGCAATCCTGGATTTTTGCCAATAGCCGAAGTAATTGCTCATAAGAATGCGCGTGAAAATATGATTCGTGGCAATCAGGACGGGTTACCTAGAGTAGTTTACAGTAATGAGACTTCAGTGTTCTTGGGTGGAATCGAAGTGCAAGTCTTCCATTTGGGCAGAGGGCACACTAACGGTGACTCAGTAGTTTATTTCCCTGATTTGAAAACTGTGCATGGTGGGGATTTACTTCATGGAATTGCACCATTTATTGATTATGGTAATGGCGGAACCAGTCGTGGTTGGGTTGGCACCATGAATAATATTCTTTCGCTTGATTTTGATACTGCTATACCTGGCCATGGTGCGATCATGAATCGTCGAGATGTGCTCAACTTTCGTAACCAGATGGAAGCGGTACGCCATCGTATGGCTAATCTGATACGTAATGGTTTAGATGCAGTCGATGCGCCTGAAGAAATCCGCGACGGTAATCTGAGTTGGACCCAAGCGGAAAACGGTTTGTTTATGCAACGCAGTATTCCTGGATTTTATGAAGAAATCTCAGCGGAATTAGATTAAACAAAACGAGGTTTAAACAGGTAGCTCGTGTCAGGTGAAGTTGATTTAGAAAAACTGCTCGCCCTTTTGCAGCCTCAGTTGCTCGAGGGCGAATTTGTTTTCTGCAACCTAAAAGGGAAAACCCTCAGCGATGTTTTAGAGTTGGACCCTCTTAGCAGTTACCAGGAAGATGAAGGTCTCAGTCTTCTCCTTTCCAAAGAGCAAGCCGAAGGTGCTGGTATCCAATATGACTCAGTTTTTAGAGGCATTACTTTGTCGGTGCACTCTAGTCTTGATGCCGTAGGGCTAACTGCAGCAGTCTCAAATAAGCTCGCAGCCAATGGCATTCCTGCCAATATCATCGCGGCCCATTTCCACGACCATGTATTCGTACCAGTAGGGCAAGCTGAGCTTGCATTACAGTTACTCACCGAATTAAGAACATAAGACGTAGCTCGCTTCCGCACTTCTGCGGTATAGTTGCATTCCTTTCCCCCGAAAAAGGCGTGGAGGGCAGGTAGAATCTGGGTTTTGCCTGCTAATTCGCAGAAAAAGAAAAAAGGACCCGGAAATGATCGCTGTTTTTCGAAAGATCTATGTCTGTCTCGCTGCACTTACTATTTGCTCTCTCGCAAGTGCCCAGTCTACTGAACAAATTAATGTCGCCGGGCTAGAAAAACCCGTCGAAATTCTCAAGGATCGCTGGGGTATTTCTCATATTTACGCAGAAACTGAGCACGATCTGTTTTTTGCACAAGGTTATAGCGCCGCCAGAGATCGCTTGTTTCAGTTTGAAATTTGGCGCGCCCAGGCAACTGGTACTACTGCAGAGATACTTGGACCCAGAGCTATTGATCGGGATCATGGCACACGCCTGTTCAAATTTCGCGGCGATATGACACAGGAGATGAATCATTATCACGACAATGGTGCGGAGATCATTAACGCTTTTGTCGATGGTGTTAATGCGTATATAGATGAAGCATTAGAAGACCCAGATGATCTGCCTCTGCCATTTCATTTATTAGATGTTCAGCCTAAGCATTGGACTCCCGAAGTTGTTATTTCTCGCCATCAAGGACTATTAGGAAATATTGGGTTAGAGCTAAGTACCGGCAGAGCAGTTTGCCTCGTTGGGGAAGATAAAGTTCGTGAATTGCGATACTTCCATCCTCATGACCCGATTCTTACGCTTGATGAAAAAATTAATTGCGATTCCTTGGTTAACAACGACATTCTTCATTTATATAACAGCTACCGTAGACCTATACGATTCCAGCCTAACGATATAGTTCTCGCTCAATACCGTAGCGACGACTCCGAATTCCAAAGTATTGCCGCAACCATAACAGCTGAAGAACAGGAGCTACAAAAACGGAGCATCGATGATATCGGTAGCAATAACTGGGTAGTTAGTGGCGATCTAACTCAGGATGGCTGGCCCATGATGATTAATGATCCGCATCGCGCTCAGGCAGTTCCCTCGCTTCGCTATTGGGCCCATTTGGTAGGTCCAGGATGGAATGTGATTGGTGGTGGTGAGCCAGAAATTCCGGGTATCTCAATTGGTCACAACGAATACGGCGCCTGGGGTCTCACAGTATTTAATACTGACGGAGAAGACCTATACGTCTATGAGACAAATCCTGACAATCCAAGTCAGTATCTCTACAACGGACAATGGGAAGAGATGCGGGTCATCACTGAGACATTTAATGTTAAAAGTGGTGATCCAGTCACTGTTGAACTGAAGTATACACGCCATGGTCCGGTTACTTTCGAAGATGGAGCGAACAATTTAGCTTATTCAGTACGTCCAGCCTGGATGGAAGTAGGTGGAGCGCCTTATCTTGCTTCGCTGCGTATGGATCAGGCAAAGACCTGGGAAGAATTTCGTGATGCTTCTAATTACAGCAACATTCCTGGCGAGAACATGATCTGGGCGGACCGAGATGGAAACATCGGTTGGCAGGCAGTCGGTATAGCTCCGATTCGCAGAAATTTTAGCGGCATGATACCTGTATCAGGAGATGGTAGATACGAATGGGATGGCTATCTTCCGATTATTGCCAAGCCCCATGAATACAACCCTGAGCGTGGTTACATCGAAACATCAAATAGTAACTATACGCCGCCAGATTTCCCTTATCTGGACGCGATAGGTTATACCTGGACTGATCCGTTTCGTTGGGCTCGTGGTAGTGAAGTACTAGGTTCTGGTCGAAAGTTCAACATGACTGACATGATTGAATTGCAACATGACTATTTATCTATTCCAGCGCGAACATTGATTCCATTCTTCCGTGATATCGAATCTGATAACCCCCAAGTAGAGGAGGCTCGTCAGATGTTGCTTAACTGGGATTTTGTCTTAGATAAAAATTCTATCGAGGCGGGAATCTATGTTGCTTTCGAACGACAACTCTTGGATAACATCGAATTATTAAAAGTACCTGCAGAAGCGCAGCGCTATATTTCAGTAGGCATGAAAACCACTATTGATATGTTATTAGCTCCGGACGGTGATTTCGGTGAAGAGCCTATTCAAGGAAGAGATCAATTTCTTTTGCAAACACTAGCCGAAGGAATTGCTACTCTGCGTGAAAAGCTTGGGCCGAACATTGAAGACTGGGTATATGGCCAAGAAAATTACAAACATGCCACTATTCGTCATCCGCTAGGACCTGCGGTGAATGATGAATTAAGAGCTATACTTAACGTGGGTCCAGCTCCTCGTGGCGGTAATGGTTTCACTCTGGGAAATACTGGTAGTGGTGATAACCAGACTTCGGGGGCTTCCTTTCGTATCTTTGTAGATACACGAGATTGGGATAACACCTTAGGCATGAATACTCCGGGGCAGGTAGGTGATCCTGATAGTCCGTTGTATGACAATCTGTTCGATTTGTGGGCGAACGATAAAGTATTTCCAGCGTTCTATTCACGGAATAAGATAGAGTCAGTACTCTATGAAAAACTGGAATTAAATCCGGCGAATTAGTTAAGAGCTTGAATCGCTCTTTATAGAAAATGAAAAACAAGAAGTTAAAAAATAAAAAAAGAAGAGGCAAAAAAATGGCAAAAGTAGATTTATTAGACAAGGAAGGCCTGCGGCTACCAATTAAAATTGATACAACTTCCAATGGTGAGTACGAGCCGCTAGCAATCTCGGAATGTAACGAACAGGGCAATAAGCTTGCAATGGAATGGGCAACTGAGAATGCTAAGAAGAAAGGGCAATCCCGGCGCCAGTTTCTTGTTTCCAGTTGCGGTGCTGCCAGTACATTGCTGGCAATGAATCATGCCAATGCCTATCACGGCAAGAATGGTGGTTTTTTCGATATCACCCAAGAGAGCGCACTTGATAATGATTCTGCAAGTGCCGAAGTTGGGGGTGGGGAATTTATCTTTGATGTTCAAGGACACTATGTGAATCCCGAGGGTGATTGGCTAAGTCGTATTCCTCCTGATGCTCGACCCTATGCTGGAATGGAAAAAGCGCAATGCGAAGCAGGCAATACCGGCGGTGATCGCGGCTATATGGGTTGTCTCTCCGAAAGCGAATTTATTAAAGATATTTTTATGGATAGTGACACTGACATTATGGTTCTGTCCTTTGTGCCTTCAACCCATGAGACAGAGCCAGTCACTATCGAAGATGCTGCTAAGACTCGAGAAATTGTTGCGGAATTAGAAGGTAGTAAGCGCCTGATGATTCATGGTCGCGTAAATCCAAACCAGGACGGTGATTTGGAAGCAATGGATGAGCTTGCTGAGAATTGGGACATTTCTGCATTTAAAACTTATACCCAATATGGGCCAGGTGGTATTGGCTTCTTTCTACACGACGATGTTGGGGTGGCGATGATTGAACGGGCGCAGAGGTTAGGCGTACGCAATATTTGTATCCATAAAGGACTGCCGTTCGGCCCAAGATCGTACGAGCATAGCCAGTCCAGCGATGTTGGTGTTGTTGCGAAGATGTTTCCTGAAATGAACTTTTTGATCTATCATTCCAGCTTTGTGAGCAGTAATGCAGAGCAGGCATTTGAAAATGGCTTGGGTCGTGACGGGATCGACACGTTGATTCAGTCGTTGGTTGATAATGAAGTAGCGCCTAATTCAAATGTATATGCAGAATTAGGAAGCACCTGGCGCCTTTTGATGCGAGACCCTGATAATGCTGCACATTCACTTGGAAAATTATTAACTTACTGTGGTGAAGACAATGTGTTGTGGGGCACTGATTCTATTTGGTATGGATCGCCTCAAGACCAGATTCAGGCTTTTAGAACATTCCAGATTTCGGAGGAATTCCAGGAACGCTTTGGCTACCCGGAAATTACTCCAGAGATTCGTAGGAAGGTTTTTGGACTGAATGCAACGGTACCTTATGGTATCGATGAAGCTGAAGTACGAACATTAACTTCTACGGATGTTGTAACTAAAGAAAAGCTTGCCTATCAGGAAGACCCGCAGCCAAACTTTCTGACTTACGGACCTAAGAATCGCAGGGAATTTTTGAACTTTCTTAAGTGGGGAGGTTAGAAAAGCAGAACCATATTACGGTTTGGTTTAAGTAAACGTCGGGTATTTTGATTTATATGCTCGGCGTTTTATTTTTTTATAGAAGATTCTCCTATTCCTCGTATGTATGCACTTCAATGCTGAGATGATGTAAATTCGTGCGCTCAGATATCATTCGCTTGTAATGGTCCGGCTTTTGTGGATTTCGTGAAACAATGGAGACGATCGCTGCATTTATTCCTGGACCAATTGTCCATAAATGTAAGTCAACAATGTGATTATCAGCATCAGCCTCAATTGCTTTCCGAATTTTTGAACGAGTTTGCTCAGAGGCCTGTTCGTCCAGCAAGATCGCGCTGGTGCTTTTTAATAAACCAATAGACCAGCGTGCAACTAATATTGCGCCAACGATCCCCATGATTGGGTCCATCCAAATCGCACCGAGATATTTCCCGACCAACAGAGCGAATATTGCCAATAAAGACGTCAACGCATCTGCCAGAACATGCAGGTAAGCAGATTTTAAATTGTGGTCGTGATGATCGTGACCATGGTGATTATGATCGTGATTATGGCCAACATCGAGAATGAAGACGGAAGCACCGTTTACTATTAGTCCGAGAATAGCAACAAAAATAGCTTGATTGAATGCAATCTCTATTGGGTTTATCAAACGAACTATACTTTCGAAGGCCATCATCGCTGCAAATACCGCTAGCAAGATCGCACCGGTATAACCTCCGAGAGTATTTACTTTACCAGTCCCAAAGCTATAACGTTCATTGTAAGCATGCCTCCGAGCGTAAATATAGGCAAAGGCGCTTATTCCAAGTGCTACGGCATGACTTCCCATGTGCAGTCCATCAGCGAGCAAAGCCATAGACCCAAAAGCAATCCCTGCTGCAATCTCCACTACCATCATGCTGGCCGTAATCGCGATGACTATAAGGGTTCGGAATTCTCCTGGTCTCTTCCTATCCTGGTCAAATGTGTGGGAGTGGCGCTTGTTATCTAATATTTCTTCCTTCATGTTTCTGTAATGCTGCGCCTCGAATCATTTAGAGGTTATAGGTTAGTCTGTTTGTTATAATAACTGACTCAAAGCTTCGAATTAATGATTTTGCAAAATATAGGGTAATAATGAAAAAACTAGTTCCTGTGATTATGTCTGTATCAATATTTTCTTCTGTGTCTTTAGCATTGGAAGAACCTGCTCCTGCTTTGAGTGAGGTAATAAATTTTCGGCAGTATAGTGATAGGTTTGCAAGTGCTGGGCAACCAACTCGCGAACAATATCAATCAATAGCTGAGGAGGGATTTGAACGAGTTGTCTACATCGCATTCACCAATAATCCAAATGCTTTGTCTGATGCTGATCAGGTGGTAAAGGAACTGGGTATGGAATACATGCAGGTTCCAGTGGATTTTTCCAATCCACTTCCTGATGAATTCTATGCGTTTGCGGATTACATGGAGCGTAACCGGGATAAGAAGACTTTATTGCATTGTCAGGTCAATGCTCGAGCTACGGCATTTAGCTTTCTTTATCGTGTCATATACGATGACGTGTCTATTATGGATGCAAAAACTGACATGAATACTGTTTGGCAACCTAATGAAGTCTGGCGAGATTTTATTTTTGAAGTTTTAGCACAAAATAATATTGACCCAGAGTGCGCTGGCTGTGACTGGACGCCACCACCCCCAAGAGGGCAGTGATACATTTTTAAGCAATTGCGCGAGAATTATTAGATTGATCACTCAGTAATGTAGCCTCAGTGGAAACGGACAAGAACTCTTATCTCAAGATAAAAAAAGGCGAGGATAACCTCGCCTTTTTAGAATATGTCCGGAAACAGCTAAGAATTAATCTTCACCGCCTTGGTCTATATTCTTCCACGAATAGAATCCCATAAACATCTCTTCCCAGCTCTGCTCCCCCCAGTTAACCTCGACAGAAGGATCTGGATTAGCGGGGTTCTGTTCTGAATTGTCAAATGCACCCACGGCTATGATCTGAGTGCCGGCTGGAACACGATAAGGCTCAGCGAATTCGTGTGCCAATTGCCAGTTAAAGTCATAGTCAGGCACAGAGAGCAATAGCTCTTCACTTCCGTCCGGATATATGGCGGTAAACTTCATGCGCTTGCCGCGGAAATGCATGTGAGGCATCAGGCTGTAGAGTTCAGCGTCTTGACGGACATGAGTTACCAACTGCATTTCGTGATCTTTGGCATGCGGAGGGATCGCAATTGTGAATGCATTACCAACACCACCTGACATGCGTTCTTCTGGGACCTCTCCTTCAGGATAGAACCAAACACCGATTTCAGTTTCGTCAGTAACTTCCTTGCCTGAGGTAGTATAGTGCAGCTGAAGGCTCACAGTTGTGCCGGCTTTCAGTAACCCGCCAACGCCTTCTTCACTCATTTGCACGCTATTACCAGGAGCGTAACCAGCGATAGATCCCAGATCAGGGTCGCTTCCTCCAAGCAATGAGCCTACGTCAATGTCAGGGTTTTCTTCGAAAATCTTTCCGATGTCAGGGGCTTCACCTGTGGCGATTGCAGCGAACATCTCGGCACGAATAGCTGCAGCACGTTCTTCGGGTAAGCTGTTTATTGCGTTAATGAATGCGGTCTGAGCATCTTCAGCTCCGCCAGGTGGAATAATTGTAGTGATAATGTGGTGAAGAACTTCTTTCTTGTCTGGTGCTACTTCAGAAGCGCGAACCCAGCGATCTTCTGTTAAACCAAGATCGATTGGAATGTCCCGATACTCAACTACGCCAGTAGCAGGTACTGCCTGAGGAGGAATTCGTACGATCAAATCTGGCTCGCCTAATTCTTCAGAAACTGTCCACTTGGTATCTGACCATACTAGATCTTCCAGTGGATCAACTTCGCCATCTACTGGAGAACCAGCATTCACCCAGCGAACCAGAGTTTGCATTTCAGCATCTGAGAGATTCATCTCGTTCTTCATGCGGTGGCTGACTTTGTTGTCAATCTGACCAGGAGGCATACGCTTGGTCATTACCACTTCACGAATCATTGGAGACCAACCTTGTAATGCAAGCTTGCTATCCATTGCGAAAGGGGCAATACCGCCTTCGCGATGACAGTTGGCACAGTTTTCTTTAATTACAGGAGCAACATCCGCTACGTAAGAAGGAACATTATCGCTACCTGGACCAGTTAATTCGATTGTTGCACCATCGGTAGCAACCGTTACGAGAGAATCATCAGCGCCATCAAGTAAACGTTGAATAGATGCAGCTAGCTCCGCATCGGTTGAACCACGATAGACCATTTCAAATGACTTGGGATCGTAAACAACAGCTTCATCAAGACGAGTAAGGCCAAGTGCTTCTGTAGCAAGTTGGGCATCGTCCATTAGAACTGGAAAATCTGCGCCAAGAGCCGCGATATCTGCAGTAACTGCTTGTCGATCAATTTGAAGGCCAGGGTTCATCAAAAAGAAGACAACACCTTGCTCAGCGAATTTTACTTCCAGGTCCTGGAATGCAGCCAACGCCTCGGCGTCTGTTGCGCCTACGGCTTGTGGCAGAATTACTACCGCGTTTTGATCGTCATACCAGGCCATATGATGCTGCGCACCTTGGTTGTCGATCAGTGCGAAATCGCCAATGCGCTCACCGGCAGAAACTGCTGTAGTGAAGGCAGCTATAAATGCGATTAACAGGAAATGCAGTGATTTTTTCACAAATCGATCCTCTCAATTAATTAATTTTTCAAGACGAAAATCTAGCTAGACCTGCTAAGTTTACTCAATTTTCAGTCATTTGCAGCCCTTTTTTACATTTTTTGTTACCAACGGAAACAAACAAGCTACAACCCACTAATTATAAGGCCTCCAAGGAATCAGTATCTGTAAAAATTCCCTCCCTAAAATTGTTGGCAAGTTGAGAACAGTTACTAGTTTTTTAAAGTGTCATTTGTCGATCAATTTCTGCTCAAAAAATCGAGAGCTCGTTGCTGTAGATTGGAGTGGTAGATAAAGCGGTTAGAAACCCCATGTAGTTGAAGCAGAAACTGAAGCAAATATAAAAAAAGAGGGGCTGCCTAAGTCGAACCGACAACCCCCCCTGCTTGAGAACGGATATCACACCACAATAATAACGAGCAAAAATTGATCCACATCAATTATAAAAAAAAGAGGTTAGTGCTAGAGGCAAAAAAACAAGAATTAGTAGAAACATGAAAAAGATTGAATGACGGATTGGGGCG
>DFQD01000083.1:0-15204 GCA_002377605.1 Gammaproteobacteria bacterium UBA3498
GCACTTCTATTTAAGCCAGAAGAGTGGGGCATGAAACGGGCTTCCGATACTTCGGAGTTTATGTTTTTAAATCTTGGCCCAAATCACCCTAGTGTACATGGTGCCTTTCGAATTGCTGTGCAGTTGGACGGTGAAATTCTAGTGGATGCAGTTCCTGATATTGGATATCACCATCGGGGCGCGGAAAAGATGGGAGAGCGGCAATCCTGGCACACCTATATTCCTTATACCGACCGTATCGATTACCTCGGCGGTGTGATGAACAACTTGCCCTATGTAATGGCTGTAGAACAAATGGCCGGAATCAAAGTGCCAGAAAGAGTTAAAACGATTCGTGTCATGTTAGTCGAAATGTTTCGTATCTGTAGTCATTTATTATTCTACGGAACCTTTGCCCAGGACGTTGGGCAGTTGTCACCTATTTTCTATATGTTTGTAGAAAGAGAAAGAATATTTAACATAATTGAGTCAATCTGCGGTGCGCGGATGCATCCAGGTTGGTTTCGTATTGGTGGTGTGGCCCAAGATCTTCCCGAGGGATGGGAAGGTAGAGTGAGGGAATTGTTGGAATTCATGCCACCCCGTATCGATGAATACGACAAGATGGTTTTGAACAATGGCATCCTTAAGCGACGTACTCAAGGGGTTGGTGCATATAACACACAACAGGCTTATGACTGGGGTGTAACTGGTGCAGGTTTGCGCGCCACCGGATTAGAGTGGGATTACCGTAAGAATCGACCTTACAGCGGATACGAAAATTTCGAATTCGATGTGCCAATCGCAGTTAACGGAGACTGTTATGATCGGTGCGCGGTGCGCGTAGAAGAGATGCGTCAGAGCCTAAGGATTATCAAACAGTGCGTAGATAACATGCCAAGCGGTGATTACAAAGCCGAGCATCCATTGACGACACCACCGCGTAAAGAAAAAACCATGCAGGATATCGAAACCCTGATTAATCATTTTCTAAGTGTGAGTTGGGGGCCGGTTATTCCGCCTAATGAAGTAACTATGGCGATAGAAGGCACCAAAGGAATTAATAGCTACTATCTAGTTTCAGATGGGAGCACGACCTCTTATAGAACGAGAATCCGGACCCCTTCTTTTGCCCACCTGCAAATGATTCCTGAAATTAGTCGTGGGTTTATGGTGGCAGACTTGATTGCCATTATTGCCAGTATTGATTTTGTTATGGCGGACGTTGATCGATGAGTGAAAATTTAATCGCTACCACTGCCATTAAGGCGCGGCAATTATCTGAAGAAGAAATTAAGGAAATTGAGCACGAGTTGGAGCTCTATCCTGATAAACAGGCGGTTGGATTGGAGGCATTAAAAATTGTACAAAAACATCAGGGCTGGGTTTCTGATGAGAGTCTATTAGCAATTTCCAAATACCTGGATTTGCCAGTTGCTGATTTAGAAAGTGTCGCCACATTTTTTAATCTGGTGTATCGCCAGCCTGTTGGAAAGAACGTCATTTTATTTTGCAACAGTGTCAGCTGCTGGATTATGGGCTGCGACGAAATGCGCACCCATATTAACGACAAACTAGGAGTGGATTTTGGTGGAACGACAGAAGACGGAAGATTTACTTTTTTACCTGTTCCTTGTTTAGGTGATTGTGATCGTGCGCCAGTAATGATGGTCGGCGACGATTTGCATCGCAATTTAACACCAGAAAAAATCAATCAAATAATTTCTGATTATCAAGGCAAAGCCTAAGCTTTAAAAGAGTTAAGCAAAAGTGGTAACAAAACCTTTAACAAAGAACATAGACATGTCCAGGCCTCCTCTGGACATAAATGCTTATGAAGCTAATGATGGTTATCAGAGTATAAAAGCTATTGCCGCAGGATTAAGCCCAGGCGATGTTTTGCAGGTTGTTAAAGATTCTGGACTAAAAGGCAGAGGAGGTGCGGGCTTTCCAACCGGATTGAAATGGAGCTTTGTCCCTCAAGGTGATAATGCGCCGAAACAAAAATATTTTGTTGTAAATGCGGATGAAATGGAGCCTGGGACGTTTAAGGATCGCTTATTAATGGAAGGGGATCCCCATTTGCTTTTAGAAGGAATGATTCTTGGTTCCTATACGATTCAGGCTAGTGTCGCTTATATCTTTTTGCGAGGCGAATACAAAGCGTCAGAAAATACTTTAAGGCAAGCGATTTCAGAGGCCTACGACAAGGGTTATCTCGGTAAGAATATTTTAAACACTGGTTTCGATTTAGACATTATCTTGCACACCAGCGCGGGAAGATATATCTGCGGTGAAGAGACTGCCTTATTAAATGCTTTGGAAGGCAAGCGTGCGAACCCAAGAGCAAAGCCACCTTTTCCACAAGTAAGTGGGCTGTGGGGTAAGCCCACTATTGTGAACAATGTAGAAACAGTGTGTAACTTGCCTGGCATCCTTACTTATGGAGTCGACTGGTATCACGGCCTGACTGAAGGCATTGATCACGGTACTAAGTTGTTCGGAATAAGTGGCAGGGTGAAAACGCCAGGATGTTGGGAGCTACCTCTTGGTGTGACTATTCGGGAAGTTATCGAGAAATATGGTGGGGGCATGCGTGAAGGTTATGGGTTACGCGCTTTTCTACCTGGTGGGGGTTCAACTGATTTTATGTTGCCTGAGCATCTCGACCTTCCATTCGATTACGATGAAATTGCTAAAGTAGGAAGTCGTTTGGCTACGGGCACGATGATCTTGTTAGATGACAAGACTTGCCCGGTAGGGATGATTGGTAACTTAATGAAGTTCTTTGCGCATGAATCTTGTGGATTCTGCACGCCATGTCGCGACGGATTGCCCTGGGTGGATGAAATATTCAATGAATTTGAATCTGGGCGAGGCAGTGAAAAAGATTTGCAAATATTACATGAGCATGTGGATTATTTAGGGCCAGGACGCACTTTTTGTGCTTTGGCGCCTGGGGCGACTGCTCCGTTGGGTAGCGGGCTTAGAATATTTGCTGAAGATTTTCATCGTCATATTAAAGAAAAACGCTGTCCTTATAAACATTGAGACAGAGTTTGCAAGGTTAATGGAGTAATAGATGGCTGAAGTTGTTGTTGATGGGGTCGTTTACAAAGTAAATCCCGATAACAATATGTTACAGGAATGCCTTTCGCAGGGCCTCGATTTGCCTTACTTTTGCTGGCATCCATGCATGGGCTCAGTAGGTGCGTGTCGCCAGTGCGCTGTTAAGCAGTATCGTGATGCTGATGACAAGGATGGTGTGCTGGTTATGGCATGTATGACTCCTGCTACCGATGGCACAATTATTTCTATCGAGGACCCGCAAGCGAAAGATATGCGGGAAAAAGTGATCGAAAGCTTGATGATAAGCCACCCTCATGATTGTCCAGTATGCGAAGAGGGAGGTGAGTGTCATCTGCAAGATATGACACTAATGTCTGGCCACAACTATCGTCGTTACGATAAGAAGAAAATCACTCACCGCAATCAATATCTCGGACCTTTTATCAATCATGAAATGAATCGGTGTATTACTTGTTATCGCTGTGTGCGTTTTTATGATGATTATGCTGGTGGAACTGACCTAGCCGCTCAGGCTTCTCATCACCATACTTATTTTGGTCGCTATGAAGAAGGCGTTTTGGAAAGTGAATTCAGTGGTAATTTAGTAGAGGTTTGTCCAACCGGTGTGTTTACCGATAAGGCCTTTAGTGAAAACTACACCCGTAAATGGGATTTGCAAGTAGCGCCGAGTGTATGCACCGGATGCAGTGTTGGTTGTAATACAACTCCGGGTGAGCGATACGGTTCGCTTAGGCGTATCGTCAATCGATATAATTCTGAAATTAACGGTTATTTTATATGTGATCGTGGTCGATTCGGTTTTGATTATGTAAATAGTGAGGATCGAATTAAAGTTCCGCTGACCCTAAACGGGACTGGCATGGAAGCAGTTTCTGATGAAGAACTACAAGCAGCTATTGAAAGTTATAGGGGGGCTGATGTCATAGGTATTGCTAGCCCACGTGCTAGCAATGAATCAAACTTTGCGCTACGTAGTTTGGTGGGCCACGAGAATTTTTATTCTGGAATCTCCGACAGTGAGCATGAAGCCACCCAATTAATCCTTTCCTTGGCTAGGGATACTGTATTCAATTTTCCTTCTGTGCGGGAGATAGAGAAGGCAGACGCTATATTAGTTGTGGGAGAGGATATAACTAATATAGCCCCTCGAATTGCTCTAGCGCTGCGACAATCAGTGAAAAACAAAGCAAAAGAACTTGCCGAAGGTTGTAATATACCCACATGGCAAGATGCTGCAGTAAAAGAGCTAGCGCAGCACGATCGATCGCCATTAGCAATACTAAGCAGTTTCACAACTCGTTTGGATGATGTTGCATCTGATGTGTTAATCGATTCACCATCTGCGTTGCCTGGCATCGCCTCGGCCATTGCTTACAAGATCTCGGATAAAGCACCTTCGGTAAATTCAAATGAGAATGCAAATAGTCGTATCGCCGATCAACTAGTAAGCGCAAAACGCCCATTAGTTATTGCGGGTAGCTCGGCTGGCAACATTGGGTTGATTCAAGCAGCGGCTAATATTGCTCGTGCTCTAAATGACAAGCGCGGTGAACCAATTGATTTATGCCTGGTGGTACCAGAAGTAAACACAATTGGCATGAGTATGTTGGTTAATGGCACCAATAGCCTTGGCGTTGCATTGAATAAATTGCAGAGTGGGGCTGCAACGAAAGTGATCGTGTTGGAAAACGATCTTTATCGCCATGCTTCTAGTACCGAAGTAGATGCAGCTTTGGATAAAGCGAATGGTGTATTGGTAATCGATCAGATGCCAACCCGGACTACAGCCAAGGCATCCACCTTGTTACCGTCTACCAGTTTCTCCGAGCATGAAGCTACTTATGTTAACTACGAAGGTCGAGCTCAATTAAGTTTTCAGGTGCATCGTAGTCACACGTCTGCATTACCAGCCTGGAGTTGGCTAAGTGAGCAGCAACGAGAGGATA
Source organism: Gammaproteobacteria bacterium UBA3498 (assembly GCA_002377605.1). Taxonomy (GTDB): domain Bacteria; phylum Pseudomonadota; class Gammaproteobacteria; order Pseudomonadales; family Pseudohongiellaceae; genus UBA9145. The sequence goes on from DFQD01000083.1 coordinate 5,016, forward strand.
TCGATGTTCTCATTAATCGTTGCGCCGAAGAGGCGCCTAACTTTAACAAGCTAGATAATCTACTGCCGGATCTCAATGAATTTGTCGCTAGTATGAAAATTCCTCGTCAGTCTCATCGTTACAGTGGTCGTACTGCGATGAAAGCGAATTTAAATGTACATGAACCCAAGCAACCAGTTGATGACCAATCAGTTATGTCTTTCTCTATGGAAGGTATTCCGGTTACTTCGGATACACCAGTCTTAGGTGCGGCATGGGCGCCAGCCTGGAACTCTAATCAATCAATAAGCAAATTCCAGGAAGAGGTTAACGGAGAATTGAAACAAGGGCACATTGGGGAGCTTTTGATTGAGCGTAATGAATCTGGGGATTATTTGGATGTGACGACGCCAAAAGTTAGTGACAGTGGTTTGCAGTTAAGCATTGCTTATCAGATCTTTGGTAGTGACGAGCTGAGTGCAAAGTCATCGAGAATTCAGCAACGGATGACTGATGCTTATGTTGCGATCTCACCTTCAGATGCGCAATCTCTGGGTCTGAATCAGGGAGATGAAGTCAGTCTTGATAGTAACCAACATGTAGCTGTTGCCTGTATCCGCTCCAAGATAAAGGAAGGAACGGCAGCACTTTACTGTGGCGACAACGATATCGATCGTCATGCACTAGGTGCAACTATAGCCCTTACAAAAATAACGGATGCGAATCTAAGTCGAGGGATCAAAGGTTTGATTGTTAGTGATCTTTATGAGGAGGGTTGTTAACAATGTCCCTTGAGATCGGATCATTTTTAAGCATTGGATTGATATTAGGTGTTGTCATTATAACTGCTGCCCTGCTTATTACTGTTGAAAGGAGGCTTCTTGGATTTTGGCAAGAACGGCTGGGACCAAATCGTGTTGGTTGGTTTGGTTCATTACAAGTCGTTGCTGACATGATTAAGATTTTTACAAAGGAAGATTGGGTACCACCATTTGCTGACAAGTTTAGCTTTGTTATTGCGCCAGGGATCATAATGACAGTGGTACTTTTAAGTTTTGCGGTTATACCGTTTGCACCCAATATTGGCGTAATAGATTCCAATATCGGCGTGCTTTTTATTTTGGCAATGGCTTCCCTCGGGGCATATAGCGTGATGTTGGGTGGCTTATCTTCCGACAATAAATACGCTCTGCTTGGTAGTCTCCGCGCTGCGGCACAAATGGTTAGCTATGAAGTTTTCATGGGTATTTCTCTTCTTGGCGTAGTCGCCCTAACTGGCAGCTTCAACATGCGAGAGATTGTCGAATCCCAAGCAGACGGTTGGTATATCATTCCACAGTTTATTGGATTCGTTATTTTTCTCATTGCAGGCGTAGCAGAAAGTCATCGCTTGCCTTTTGATATTCCTGAAGCCGAACAGGAAATCTGCGCGGGTTACCACACGGAATATTCAGGGATGAAATTTGGCATGTTCTTTGTTGCCGAATATATCGGACTTGTTTTGATTTCGTCCTTAATCACGGTTTTATTTTTTGGTGGTTGGTTAGGCCCTGAATTCTTACCACCTATCTTATGGTTTTCCATTAAAGCATTCGCATTTATTGCGTTTTTTATTTTAATGCGCGCCGCAGTGCCGCGACCACGTTATGACCAGTTAATGAGTTATGGCTGGTTGTTCTTGTTACCACTTTCGTTAGTAAACCTATTGATTACTGGCGTAATTATTTTGAGTATGCAATAAGGTCTTTGAGACAATATGATTAAGTTAATAGTCGATACGCTGCTTAGTCAGGTAAGAACACTTTGGTTAGTGTTTCTGAAGCTATTTAAAAAGAAAGATACCGTCGAGTATCCAGACCAACAGCCTTATATGTTTCCGCGGTGGCGTGGCCGCATTATATTGAGCCGTGACCCGGATGGAGAAGAGCGTTGTGTCGCATGTAACCTTTGCGCAGTTGCATGCCCTGTAGATTGTATTGCATTACAAAAAGGCGAAATGGAAGACGGCCGCTGGTATCCAGAATTTTTCCGCATTAATTTTTCCCGTTGCATCATGTGCGGTTTCTGTGAAGAAGCTTGCCCTACTAATGCGATTCAACTAACACCTGATTTTGAGATGGCTGAGTACATACGTCAGGACATGGTTTGGGAAAAAGAAGATTTGTTGATCAATGGTACGGGCAAGTATCACGATTACAATTTTTATCGCGTTGCTGGAAAGCAAATTGAAGGCAAAGACAAAGGTGAGGCCTTGAATGAGGCAGCGCCGGTTGATGTGAGGAGCTTGTTACCATGATTGCCCTGTTTTACATTGCTGCCATTATTGCCGTTATCGCCACGGTTGCGGTAATTCTGCAAACTAATATTGTGCACGGTCTGTTGTATTTGATTTTATCTTTGTTAGCAGTCGCAGTGATCTTTTACGTACTGGGTGCACCATTTGCCGCCGTATTAGAGGCTATAGTCTATGCCGGCGCAATTATGGTGTTATTCCTATTTGTAATCATGATGTTAAACCTGGGGCAGCATACTCGAGATCAGGAACGAAGTTGGTTAACTCCGCGGGGTTGGATTGTGCCTTCGCTTCTAGCAGCGGTCCTGCTAGGACAATTAGTCAATGTAATGAGTCAGATTGATCATGAATTAATTCCAGCTCAAATCGGAGTGATGGAAGTAAGTGCGTTGTTGTTTGGTCCTTATGTGTTAGCGGTGGAACTAGCATCTATCTTGCTACTTGCTGGATTGGTTGCTGCCTATCACTTAGCAAAAACGAAATAAGAATACTCAGTAAGAAAGAAAAGCAAAGAGTTTTAAAAAATGGAATCGATACCTGTAGAACACGGATTAATTCTGGCGGCGATTTTGTTCTCCATTGGATTAATTGGTGTCTTAACCCGACGGAATATCGTTTTTGTACTGATGTCCTTAGAAATCATGCTCAATGCAGGCGGACTGGCATTTATTGTGGGAGCTTCCCGCTGGGGTCATGCTGAAGGTCAGATTATGTTTCTAATGATACTGACACTGGCTGCAGCTGAGGTTGCCGTTGGTCTCGGGTTAATCATACAAATGTTTCGGCGATATAAGACTGTCGACATCAATGTACTTAGTGAAATGAAGGGCTAGACTCGATGCAAGATTTAATCTGGCTACTTCCTACTTATCCTGTATTAGGTTTCTTTGTTCTAGTATTAACTGCGGGACGCTTGCCAAAAAATATAGTGGCTATTATAGGTGCTGGCAGCGTTGGCCTATCGTTTTTTACCGCAGTAATTATTGCTACACAATTTCTTTCTAGCGGTGAAAACTATTTCATAAAGGAAGTTTGGACCTGGATGGCTGTAGGTAACTTTAGCCCGGGCTTTAATTTTTATCTCGATGGTTTATCGCTGGTCATGATGCTTGTGATTACTGGAGTTGGGTTTTTAATTCATCTTTATGCTACAGGCTATATGGCGGACGATCCCAGCTATAGCCGCTTTTTTTCCTATATGAATCTTTTTGTTGCGGCCATGTTAATGCTAGTGCTGGGAGATAATCTAGTCGTTCTTTATTTAGGCTGGGAAGGTGTAGGCCTATGCTCCTATTTATTGATCGGCTTTTGGTACATTAATCCTGATAACGGATATGCAGCTCGTAAAGCTTTCGTCGTAACAAGAGTAGGCGATACAGCGATGGCTCTAGGTCTGTTTTTATTGTTTACCGAATTAGATACCTTGAACATCCAAGATATGCTCTATGCTGCAGAGTCCGAATGGGAAGTAGGCAATGATCTAGCCGTTGCTGCAGCTTTGTTGCTATTGGGCGGTGCTGTTGGTAAATCAGCGCAACTTCCGCTTCAAACTTGGTTGCCAGATGCAATGGCTGGCCCGACGCCTATCAGTGCACTAATACACGCAGCAACGATGGTGACCGCCGGGGTTTATTTAATTGCGCGTACTCACATCTTGTTTGAATTGGCGCCAAGTGTTCAAGAGCTTGTGGGATGGGTTGGGCTAATTACACTTTTAATGGCTGGATTTATCGCATTAACCCAGTCCGATATTAAACGTATCCTGGCGTTTTCGACCATGAGTCAGATTGGCTATATGTTCCTTGCGCTTGGCGTAGGAGCCTGGTCGGCGGGCATATTTCACTTAATGACACATGCTTTCTTTAAAGCATTACTTTTTCTTGCATCTGGTACGGTGATCTTGAGTCTTCACCATGAGCAAAACATATTTAAGATGGGAGCCCTGCGCCAGAAATTGCCAGTTTCTTTCTTCTCTTTCTTGATCGGCTCATTGGCGCTAACCGCCTTCCCATATACTTCTGGATATTTCAGTAAGGATGAGATCTTAATCGCTGCTCATGGACTGGAAGGTCCTGGCATAATTTTCTTTTATGGCGGTGTGTTAGGCGCATTTTTAACCGGTATATATACATTCCGTTTATTCTTTATCGTGTTCTTTGGCGACAGTAATGCTGCTCACCCACCTGAGAAAGAATACGGTGGTTGGAATATGAATGGACCCTTAATACTGTTAATGATTCTTTCCTTAGTGGGCGGATTCATTGCTGTACCATTAGATCCAGTATTTGGTCATCACGAAGAACACCATGTTTCAGGGCTTTTACATGGTTTTATGATAGCCGTGCCGCTTGTTGGTATAGCGATCAGTTTTCTATTCTTTTATACGAAGACATTTTCTGTTGAAAAACTAATGTCCAATACATTTGCTCAAACTTTACATAAGTTCTGGAATAACGGTTGGGGATTTGATTGGCTCTATGATCGTTTTATTGTTTTCCCATTCCTCTGGTTAGCACGAATCAACCGAGCAGATATTGTTGACGGGTTTTATACGCTAATTGTAGAAATTTCCCGTACTGCTAATGTAATGATTGTTAAAACACAGACCGGTTATTTGAGATGGTATGCGCTTAGCATCGCAGCAGGCTTGCTATTGTTAATCACCATAGGAGTGTTGCTGTGATTCTCGTTTGGTTAATAGGCGTACTCTTTCTTGGAGGTATAATTGCTTGGTTATCTGAGCGACTAAATCCAAACTACCCACGTTTGATCGCTCTTATCACTGTGCTGCTAGACCTGGTTCTGATGTTAACTCTGCTGGGAGCAGAGCCAGCAATAGGTGGATGGGTTGCTGCAATAGATGCTCCCTGGATACCAAGATTCAGTATCTCTTTCTATTTGGCAGCAGATGGCTTAAGTGTATTACTCCTTTTGTTAACGGCATTTCTTGGTGTTATTGCCATCGGATCTGCCTGGGATGAAATAAAGGTTCGAGCTGGATTTTTCTATTTTAATTTACTGTGGACTCTAGCAGGCGTGTTAGGGGTTTTTACTGCGCTAGATTTGTTTTTGTTTTTTTTCTTCTGGGAAGTCATGTTAATTCCGATGTATTTCATCATCGCAATTTGGGGACATGAAAACAAAAACTACGCCGCGATGAAGTTTTTCATTTTCACGCAAGTTACTGGCATGCTGATGTTGGTTTCTATCTTAATGCTGGCATACTTCCATTATCTGCAAAACGGGTTTGTCAGTTTTAATTACCATGATTTACTAACAGTTGAGACCCGCGGTCCACTCGAAATGTGGATTATGCTTGGTTTCTTTATTGCGTTCACTACCAAGCTACCATCTGTGCCATTTCATTCATGGTTACCCGATGCACACAGCCAAGCGCCTACTGCGGGTAGTGTTATTCTGGCCGGTATTCTTCTGAAGACTGGTGCCTATGGGTTAATTCGCTTCGCTGTACCATTGTTTCCTGAAGCGTCCAAAAGTTTTGCGCCTTTTGCGATGACTCTTGCCGCTATTAGTATTTTGTATTGTGCGAAAGTTGCTTTCGCTCAGACAGACATTAAGCGACTAATAGCGTACACAAGTGTCAGCCACATGGGGTTTGTTACACTGGGTGTATACGCGTGGAATGAGCAAGCATTACAAGGTGCAATCATGACCATGTTAGCTCACGGAATAAGTGCTGCAGCACTGTTTATGTTAGCCGGTGGATTGCAACATCGTATTCATACGAGAAACATGCTAGATATGGGTGGCTTCTGGGCGAAGGTGCCACGCATGGCGGTGGTGGTTCTATTTTTTTCCATAGCAGCGTTAGGTATGCCAGGGCTTGGAAACTTTATTGGTGAGTTTCTAGCCTTACTTGGAGCGTTCCGGGCCAACATTCCATTAACTGTAATTTCAGCATTTGGTCTTATCTTCGCATCTGTTTATTCATTATGGGTAATCCAGAAAGTCTTTCATGGCGAGTATACAAATTCAGAATTTGACGATAGTCATCTAACTGACCTAACTCATAGAGAAATGGTTTACTACGCTACGATGATTATTGGCTTGATTTGGATGGGTATGTACCCACAATCCTTTCTGGCACTCTCACAACCAGTATTGCTGGACTTAATTAGCAGCACCGAAGAAATCGTTAATATTGTAGTGCAGAATTAAAATGGATATAACACTTGCCGATTTAATACCTCTGTTACCGCTGCTGGTTACAACAGGAACAGCCGTGGTGGCGATGATAACTATCGGCATTAAGCGGGATTACGGCTTAACTGCAGTTATAACGATTATCGGCTTGTTGTTTGCCGCATTAAGTGCTGCGTACTTAATGCCAAATACTAATTCGCAAGTAACTCCGCTAATGGTGGTGGATCAATACAGTTTATTTTTTACGGTAGTGACTTGTGCTACAGCAATGTTCATCGCTATTTTTAGTTATTCTTACCTTGCGAATCTAGATGATCACAAAGAAGAGTATTACTTACTATTGGTCATAGCCACTATAGGCGCGATCGTTATGGTGAGTAGCAATCATTTTGTCAGTACCATACTCGGATTAGAAACATTAAGTATGTCGCTTTATGGCATGGTTGCATACCCGGTGCACGTTAAAAAACCTTTAAAATTCCCATTGGAGGCCTCAGTTAAATACTTAGTTTTATCAGCGGCTGCATCGGGAATATTATTGTTTGGTATAGCGCTGATCTATGCTCAGACTGGCACATTGGAATTTGCCAGCGTAGTAAACGTGCCCAATATCACAGAAGGGTTGGATGATGGGTTTACAATTACTGCTCTTGTGCTGGTTTTTGTAGGAATCGCTTTTAAATTATCTCTAGCTCCATTTCATATGTGGACACCGGATGTTTATGAAGGAGCGCCATTGCCGGCTACTACTTATCTGGCAACTATTGGTAAGGCGGCGATGTTTGTAGTGCTGCTTCGACTCATTGAAGCTTCTGAGGCTTTGACTTTTAATTCTTTTATTCTAGTCATTTCGTTAGTTGCTACGGCTTCCATATTAGCAGGTAATTTACTGGCACTATTTCAGCGTAGCTTAAAACGAGTCCTTGCCTATTCTTCAATTGCTCATATGGGCTATTTGCTAATTGCCGTAGTGGCCAGCTATTTTGTTCAGGGTTCTATTAGTGTTGAGGCGGTAACGATTTATTTAGTAGCTTATATGATTATGTCAGCAGGTGCGTTTGGTGTAGCGACAGTAGCATCTTCTAGCGAACAGGAATTCGATAGAATAGAAGACTATAAGGGTTTGTTTTGGCGCAGCCCTTGGTTAGCCGCTGTATTTACGGCCATGTTGTTATCACTTGCAGGAATTCCGCTTACAGTTGGATTCATTGGTAAGTTTTATATCTTTTTCGCAGGAGTGGAAGCCGCCTTATGGATTTTGCTCGCGGTACTCATTGTCGGTAGTGGTATTGGCCTTTATTACTATTTACGTATTGTTTATTGCATGTTGCTTGCAGTAGATGTAGAACAAAAATTTGATATAGCACTTGGCCGCAATATTAGTTCGCATGCCGTATTAGTGTTTTTGTTGGTGCTCTTGATTGGCTTTGGTGTTTATCCAGCGCCATTGATGGCGATGATTGAAACTATTTCGACGTATATTTAGTAATTCACTCTTCTATTTATTCCTTAAGAATAATTTGATATCCAATTTGCTGACTATTTTTATCGGCCTAATTTCTGTAATTGGATGTTTAGTGGTTTTCACACTTAGTAATGATGCTAATGTTATCCATCGCTAAGATGTTGCTCAGCGCAATCTATTAAAGTTCTGCCGCTTATCAGTTTGTGGCAAAGGTTTAGGTTTTCTCTCTTATCTCAACTTAGTTTCGGTGAGGCTGAAGCTGATAACCATGCTCTTCGCGAATGGTAAATTTAGCTAATACTGGAGATTGCTTGGCTCTATTATCCAATCAGACTATCATGAGCGCGCATTTAAAAGACCGGGGAAAGTACACTTGAGCAAGATTTCAGTAATTGGTGGCGGTAGCTTCGGCACTGTTATCGCAAACATAATCGCGAGAAATGGACACGATGTGCTATTTTGGGTTCGCAGTGATGATTTAGTAGATGAAGTTAATCACAAGCATGAAAACTCGCAGTACTTGCCTGGCTATGAGCTCAGTGAAAGAGTTGTCGCTACCAAGGATATGGCTACAGCGGTAATCTCTTCCAACGTAATCTTTGTTGCCGTACCCAGCTCATCCTTTCGAGAAGTTGTTAAGCAAATTGTACAATTCGCATCTAAAGAAGCGATGCTAATTAGTACAACAAAAGGAATTGAAGCTGGTACTTTTAAACTAATGAGTCAAATTTTGTCAGAACAGGCTCCGAATGCCAAAGTAGGGGTTCTAAGCGGGCCTAATCTGGCAAAAGAAATCGCTAACAACCACCTGACCGGAACGGTAATAGCTAGCAACAGTGAAGAGGTTAGAGATACAGTTAAAGAGGTTCTTCGGTCTGAAACCTTTCGGGTCTACACTAACGATGATATGTATGGGGTTGAATTAGGGGGTTCTTTAAAAAATATTTACGCCATTATTGCTGGATTAACCGCTGGGCTTGGTATGGGTTATAACACTAATAGTATGTTAGTGACCCGCAGCCTAACTGAAATGGTGCGATTTGGACGCGAAATAGGTGCTGACCCGATGACTTTTCTAGGCCTTGCAGGAGTTGGAGACCTGGTTGTAACTTGTTCGACACCATTAAGTCGCAATTACCGGATTGGGCAGGCTCTGGGAGAGGGCAAGACTATAGAAGAGGCAGCTGAGGAAGTTGGTCAGGTCGCGGAAGGTGTTAATACTGTAAAGTTAGTGAAAGAAAAAGCAGAAGAGCTCGATGTATATATGCCTTTGGCTACTGGTTTGTATAAAATTATTTGCGAAAATGAATCGATAGAAAGCATAGTTTCATCATTAATGCTCAGTGAGCAAGCGCTTGATGTTGAATTTGCTGCAAGCGCAGAGAAAATCTTAAATGGGACTGAGGAATAATTATGTCAGAAAAATTTGATGAGGTTGTAGACAACTTGAAAGAACCTAATTCATGGGTCCGTCTGGTGTTTATGATTGTATTTGGAGTTTTGCTCTATCTAATTATTGCTCCAGTCATTCTGATAATTGTGATTGCGCAAACTCTTTTTGCTCTGTTTACTGGCTTGCCAAACCCCAATCTTAAGCATTTTAGCAATGCTTTAGAGCAGTATATATCTCAGATTTTGAAGTTTTTGTTATATGGTGTTGAAGATAAGCCGTTTCCATTTACAGATTTCCCTAGAGCGAAGGATGACGATTCGGGTGATTCTGTCTCTGTAGCAAGTAAGAAGGAAACAGTAAAGAAATCTTCGACTAAAAAAACTGCCCAAAAGAGAGGCGCGCGGAAGAAATCTAAGGCCAAGGAAGAGGCTAATGGTGCCAGGGGAAATGACGAATCTTAAATGGTTGGATAAAACTAAGAGCTGTTATGTTGGTTTTTTTGGTAAGACATGGGATCGCTGACCGAGGGTCGAGAATAGATCAAGAGCGGAGGCTTACTCCTGAAGGCATAGAGCAAAATCGATCGGTAATTAACAAGTTCTGCTTACGGTCTCCTTTACTTGAGAAAGGGTTTGTCAGTCCTTTCGAGCGAGCAAAACAAACTGCCATCGACTTTAGCTTAGCTTTTCCTGGCATCGAATTCGAAGAAACATCCTTGATTGTTCCTGATCCAGATCCTTATGATGCGCTTAATCTTCTAGAGGAAAATCAGGAGGGGAATGTTATTTTCCTTAGTCACAATCCGTTCCTATCTGTTATATCTTCTTTATTAGTGGATGGGACTACAGAAAGTGATCGTCAGATCGGTACAAGCAACGTGCTCTGTATAATGATG
>DFQD01000083.1:15502-28879 GCA_002377605.1 Gammaproteobacteria bacterium UBA3498
CAACGTGCTCTGTATAATGATGAATGTCGTTGCTCCTGGTTGTGGAGAATTAGAATACGTTCTAGAGCCTTAAAATGATTTATTTATCGCCATGATACGAGTCAAAAAATATTACCAAACTACTGATGTTAAATTAGGTTTAATTTGCTTGTTATTTCTATTAGTGCCGACTGGTTTGATTGCGCAGCCTAGCAGTTTTCAAGACCATCCTCTTTTTTCTAGATTTCCAGATTCAGAAATTTCCGAAGCCGAGTTTGATGGAGACGTCAATTACCGCCTAGTGCTCAGTAGTTTGCAGCGTACTCGGGGCTTAGTTTCGCCTGAAGTTTCGGAACGTATAAGGGGGGATGTCACTAAAATTGTTTATGAAGTATCAAACGAATTCAGTGGCCAAGATGTATACGATTATTTTCGCGAGCAGATACAAGACCTAGGTTATACAGAGTTATTCACCTGTGTAGGAAGGGAATGTGGTAGCAGTAATTATTGGGCGAACGATATTTTCCGAAATAGGGTTCTTTACGGGCCGGAAAGAAACCAATTCTACTTAGCGTTTCGGGCTGGACCAGAAGCAGGTATAAGTCCACACATTGCCCTCTATATAATCACTCGGGGGAATAGGCGCCTTTACGCTTATTTGGAAATAATCGAACCTGGGGGTGCCGAAACCCGTATCGATATTGTTGATACGACGGACTTAATCTCGACATTGGAATCTCAAAGATCAATCGTTATCTCGGGAATAAGCTTTGAAAATGATTTAGGGTTAACGGATGATTCTGATTTGGCATCTATTGTGAATATATTGCAAGCAGATCAGTCATTACGAGTCTACATAGTCATACATTTAAATGGTAATGAAGATATAGATACGCTAATACAACGATCTCAAGAAAGATCGAACGTGTTACGACAATTGTTGATCGGAAGAGGCATAGATGGTGATAGGATAATTGCGAAAGGAGTCGGACCTTTAGCGCCAAGCTGTAATGCAGACGTTTGTGGTGATCGTGTCGAGATGGTCTTGCAGTAATTATTTAGCTGATTAATGACAAGAACTCATTTCTAGTGCTCGGGCTCTTTCTAAATGTTCCCAGCATACAAGAAGTAGTCATTACAGAATTCTGCTTTTCTACTCCTCGCATCATCATGCACATATGCTGCGCTTCTATAATAACTGCAGCTCCCGCGGCCCCGGTCTTTTCTAAAATGCAGTTGGCAATTTCATTTGTAAGGTTTTCCTGAATTTGAAGCCGCCGTGCGAAAACTTCTACGACTCTAGCGATTTTAGATAAGCCGATAACTTTGTTCTTAGGAAGATATGCAATATGACATTTTCCAATAAATGGCAGCATGTGATGCTCGCACATTGAATAAAGTTCAATGTTCTTAACTATAACCATCTCGTCAGTATCTGAATCGAATAAAGCATTGTTGATTACTTCATCGATATCCATGCCATAGCCTTGCATGAGAAATTGCATGGCTTTCGCTGCGCGCTTTGGAGTATCTTTTAAGCCGTTTCGATCAGGGTCTTCGCCAATGTCTTGTAATATTTTTAGATAAGACTCTTCCACAAACTGGCCACTCATAAGTACTTAAAAGAGGACGCTACCCTACGATAACTTATAGTGATGGTAAAGACTTTTCTCTCCCAACTATGAATCGAGCCAAAGCTCTTGAATGTAGCCCAATACATTGAAACAGTGGTTGACCGTTTTGATAGTGCAGAACTGCATTACGGTCATGGCACTGAAAATAGCTTCGATGAAGCTGTCTACTTAGTCTATGGCGTGCTAGGCATTGATTACGAAACCAGTATCGATGTCGCTAATCGAATCCTGACCTCTGATGAACACTCGAAACTTGATGAAAAAGTGGAAAAAAGAATTAGTCAGCGTATTCCTGTTGCTTACCTTTTAAACGAAGCCTGGTTTGCTGGCTTTAAATTTTTCTCTGATTCTCGCGCTTTGGTGCCGAGATCACCAATAGCAGAATTGATTCAGAGTAATTTTCAATCACTGTTATTGACTAAACCTAATACTGTTCTCGATCTGTGTTGTGGGGGTGGCTGTATCGGAATTTCTACAGCAAAGCATTATGAGTCTGTTCAAGTTGATTTAGCGGATTTTGATCCTGCTGCTTTGGGTCTCGCACTTAGCAATATTAATTTGCATGATGTGGGATCGAGAGTGAAGATCATTCAATCAGACCTGTTTTCTGCAATCTACAGTAACTACGACTTAATTCTCTGCAATCCTCCTTATGTATCAGCTCAAGAATATAAAATCCTTCCAGATGAATTCAAACAAGAACCTGCAATTGGATTAGTTTGCGGAGATGATGGATTGGCACTGCCAGTGAGAATCTTAAGAGAGGCAGCAAATTATTTGGCACATGAAGGAATGCTTATTATGGAAGTAGGGCATTCAGCAAAATTATTGGCGCAACGGTTTGAATCTGTGCCTTTTCTTTGGCTAGAGTTTAATCGTGGAGGTTCAGGCGTTTTAGCTTTGTCTCAGCAACAACTCCAGCAGTACAGTGGGGAGTTTAATTAGTGTACAATGCGCCACCTTTTTATTAGTGAATCTAGTCTCTTTTTTACAAATAGTCTGGCTAAATCCTAACGGTCTTAAGCATGTCAGGTAATACATTCGGAAAATTATTTACTATAACTAGCTTTGGTGAAAGTCATGGCCCGGCTTTGGGTTGTGTTGTGGATGGATGTCCGCCAGGTCTGAAGTTAAGTGAACTAGATATGCAGCGGGATCTCGATCGGCGTAAGCCTGGACAATCGCGGTTTACTACTCAACGCCGTGAAGACGATGCAGTAAAAATTCTCTCTGGTGTGTTCGAAGGAAAAACCACAGGTACCCCCATTGGCTTATTAATTGAGAATACCGATCAACGCCCAAAAGATTACAGCAAGATTAAAGACCAGTTTCGTCCGGCGCATGCAGACTATACTTATTGGAAAAAATACGGAATAAGAGATTATCGTGGTGGTGGTCGCGCCTCTGCTCGTGAGACAGCGATGCGAGTAGCCGCTGGAGCAATAGCCAAAAAATACATGTTGGAGGAATACGGAATTTCTATTCAGGGTTATTTGAAGCAGTTAGGCCCAATCACCATTGAAAGCGTGGATTTAGCCGAAATCGACCAAAATCCCTTCTTCTGTCCGGACGCGAGCAAAGTTCAGGAAATGGAAGAATTTATGGCTGCGCTTACAAAAGAGGGTAATTCAATCGGTGCTCGTATCTGTGTTCTCGCATCAAATGTACCAGCCGGATTGGGGGAGCCCATCTTCGATCGACTGGACGCCGATATTGCCAAAGCTCTAATGAGTATCAATGCTGTTAAAGGGGTAGAAATTGGAGTTGGGTTTGATTCGGTAGAACAAAAAGGAAGCGAGCACCGCGATGAAATTACCCCAGAAGGATTTTTAAGCAACAACGCCGGAGGAGTTTTAGGTGGCATCTCCAGTGGGCAGGATATTGTTGCCAGTGTTGCTTTAAAGCCCACTTCGAGTATTCGAATACCAGGGAAATCGATTAATATACGCGGCGACGCGGATGAAGTGGTTACTACCGGCCGTCATGACCCTTGCGTGGGCATTCGTGCAACTCCAATAGCCGAAGCTATGCTCGCATTGGTTCTCATGGATCATTTACTCAGGGACCGGGGCCAGATCGGGGAAAGTCGCAAATCTTGCGCTAAAAAAACTTAGTTTCAAAGAGAATTCCATATTACTGATAAATATCAGTAGGTTATAGATCTTAATTTAAAGTAATTATTGTATTGGTCAGAGACATGGGTGGTAAGACGCTATACGACAAAATTTGGGATACTCATCTCGTAAAGAAGAGAGATGATGGCACTGCGTTGATCTACATCGACCGTCATCTTATTCATGAGGTAACTTCTCCCCAGGCTTTTGAAGGGCTGCGCCTCGCTGGTCGGATACCTTGGCGGTCTGGTGCCAATCTCGCAGTGCCTGATCACAATATTCCAACTACTAGCGATGAGAGAAGGCAGGGTCTAGATGGAATCAAAGACCCTGTGTCTAAGATTCAGGTAAAAACACTTACGGAAAATTGTAAAGAATTCAATATTTTAGAACTTGAAATGAATGACTTACGTCAAGGCATTGTTCACGTGGTAGGCCCGGAACAGGGCGCCACTTTGCCTGGCATGACTATCGTTTGTGGTGATTCTCATACCTCTACGCATGGGGCGTTGGGGGCTCTAGCGCACGGAATAGGCACCTCAGAGGTTGAGCACGTTCTAGCTACACAATGTCTTATGCAAAAGAAGATGAAGAATATGCTGGTCCGAGTAAATGGAGAGTTGAATTTAGGAGTTACCGCCAAGGATGTGGTTTTGGCGATAATTGGCGAGATCGGCACTGCTGGGGGAACTGGGTATACCATTGAATTTGCGGGAGAAGCTATTCAATCCCTTTCGATCGAGGGGCGCATGACCGTTTGTAATATGGCGATCGAAGCAGGGGCTAGAGCAGGATTAATAGCTGTTGATGAGAAGACTCTGGAATATATCCGGGGTCGGCCTTTCGCACCCCAAGGCGACTTGTGGGATAAAGCCGCCGAGCAATGGAAGTGCCTAGTTTCAGATCCCGATGCCAGATTCGACCGCTTGGTAGAACTCAGCGCCGCAGAGATAGAGCCCCAAGTGACCTGGGGGACCTCACCTGAGATGGTAGCCCCTGTGAGTGGTTGTATTCCTATTCCAGCGACAGAAGTAGACGACATTAAACGTGGCAACATCGAGCAGGCGCTGCACTACATGGGCTTGAAAGGGGGCACTCCTATTCAGAATATACAGCTAGATTGTGTATTTATTGGTTCCTGCACTAATTCGAGGATAGAAGATCTAAGGGAAGCAGCCCAAGTAGTTGCAGGCAAAAAGGTTGCTGATAACGTAGAGCTGGCTATGGTTGTACCCGGCTCAGGATTAGTTAAGCAACAAGCAGAAGCAGAGGGGCTGCACGAAATCTTTATAGGGGCAGGTATGGAATGGCGTGAGCCCGGTTGCTCCATGTGTCTTGCTATGAATGCAGATCAGCTGGGGGAGGGTAAACACTGCGCCTCTACTTCAAATAGAAACTTTGAAGGACGCCAGGGATTCGGTGGCCGCACGCATTTAGTCAGCCCTGCCATGGCAGCTGCGGCGGCAATTCATGGTCATTTCGTCGACATAAGAGAGTTAAATACTTAACAATTTCAGTAAGATAAGAGTTACATATGAGGAAATTTATTGTAGAAAAAGGCTTAGTGCTTCCGTTGGATCGGGCCAATGTGGACACAGATTTTATAATTCCTAAGCAATTTCTCAAATCCATTAAGAGGTCAGGTTTTGGCGTTAATCTATTTGACGAGCACCGCTATATGGACAAAGGAGAGCCGGATAGCGATAACTCTCAACGACCAGTAAATCCTGATTTTATCCTGAATCAACCTCGTTATTTGGGGTGTAGCATTTTGCTGACTCGCGACAACTTTGGCTGCGGCTCTTCTCGGGAACATGCACCCTGGGCCCTAGAAGACTATGGATTCCGCGCGATAATTGCCCCGAGTTACGCGGATATCTTTTTTAACAATTGCTTTAAAAACGGATTGCTTCCAATTGTTCTTGACCGAGAAACCATAGGTCAGTTGTTTCGAGAGGTCGAGGCCATTGAAGGTTATGAATTGGAAATCGACTTAAACGCACAAACTATCGTTAAACCAAATGGGTCTGCACTAGAATTTTCAGTAGACGAGTTCAGAAAACATTGCTTGCTCAATGGATTAGATGATATCGGACTGACTTTGGAGGATGCTTTGGAGATTCAAGCCTTTGAAAGCAAATGGCGTGAGCAGTCGCCCTGGTATTTCGATACCTCTAAAGCGACGTAAATCCAAAGCATCTCAATGAGTTAAATCTCAAACAAATTTTTTAAGTATTATGAAAGAAGACATGAGTAATTATAATGTTGCTGTAGTTGGCGCAACAGGCGCAGTAGGGGAAGTCATACTAGAGATACTTGCCGAGCGGGATTTTCCTATCAATGCACTCTATCCCTTAGCAAGCGAACGCTCTACTGGGACCACCGTAATGTTTAAAAACAAACCGGTTGCGGTAGAAAACTTAGCTGAATTCGATTTTTCCAAGGCGCAGATTGGACTATTTTCCGCTGGCGGCAGCATATCTGCGGAATATGCCCCACAAGCTGGTGAGGCGGGTTGTATCGTAATCGACAACACCTCACATTTTCGATATGAAGATGATATTCCGCTTGTAGTACCGGAGGTTAACTCCCATAAAATTGCGGAGTACGACAACCGCAACATCATCGCAAATCCGAATTGCTCTACTATCCAGATGGTTGTTGCCCTCAAGCCTATCCACGATGCTGTGGGCATTAAGCGCATAAATGTATCTACTTACCAAGCGGTCTCAGGCACTGGCAAGGTCGGTATTGAAGAACTTGCAAAGCAAACTGCGGAGCTATTGAATGGTCGTAAGGCCGAGACTGATGTCTATCCCAAGCAGATTGCTTTTAATGCACTGCCTCATATCGATGATTTCCAGGAAAACGGTTATACCAAAGAAGAAATGAAGATGAACTGGGAGACACGGAAGATCTTTAATGATGACAGCATTAAGGTATCTGCTACCTGTGTGCGGATTCCTGTGTTTTACGGCCATTCCGAATCGGTGCAGATTGAGACTCATAGGCCAATCACAGAGCAGGAAGTAAAGCATTTATTGGCTGAAGCGGCGGGTGTAACAGTTATCGACGAACGTCGGGACGGTGGCTATCCGACAGCAGTTAGCGAATCTGCAGGTAAGGACTCAGTTTTCGTAGGAAGAATCCGGCAGGATATTTCATTTGCCAATGGTATAAATCTTTGGGTAGTAGCAGACAATGTGCGAAAAGGGGCAGCTTTGAACTCGGTGCAAATCGCTGAAGAGTTGATAAAAAGCTACCTATAAAGAATACTTGCAAATTCTAGTGAAGAAACAAAGTTAATTAATTTTCAATAGCTTTTGTAGCATTCACTAACCATCAAAATTAAGGTCTAGAGTCAAAAGCGGAAAGTTGAGGCTTTTAAATTTTTCGTTAAGAGAAAAAGGGAAGATGCTACGTAAATCCGACTTCATCTTAATTACAATGCTCTGCAGCATGGTGACACAGGTTTTTGCACTGGAACTGGGTACCGGTAGCGTAGAATCTGAATCTAATCAATCACTTAAGGCGCGTATAGAAATCCTGCAACTGGGTGATACAAGGTGGCAGGATGTAACAGTTCAGATGGCATCTGAGGAAGATTTTGAGCGTTTTAATATCGAACGTGTTCCTTTCCTAACAAATATCCGCTTGTCAGTCGAATCAACAACTCAAGGTAATTACGTAACGCTGACATCCGATCAGATTGTTAGTGAATCCGATTTAAGCTTCGTTCTGGAAACCCGTTGGCCAAACGGTCGATTGCTAAGTATCCACGCGTTGTTATTAGATTTACCAGTATTCCAGGACGATCAAATGGAAGAGGTTCGTGCTCCTATAAGTGCGATATTAGAGCCCTCAGAGGATGCACAGTCCACAGTTACGCAACCTTTTACTAATCCTGATCTAGCTATACTTTCTAGCATAGCCTCAAGAGTGAGACCTGATACCTCTGTTTCTATTGAACAAACTATGCAGGCGATACAAGAGTTAAATCCGAATATTTTTGTTGACGATAATCCTAATCAGATTCGGAGCGGTAAGGTGTTGCGCGTTCCCACACTTGGCCAAATTCAGGCTATTGATGCCCGTGAAACGATAAATGATGTCAATCTTCAGAATCAGCAGGTTGTAGATCAACAGCCACTAGCCTCATCGGCTCAAGAGGAACCGGAGGAAACTGATCAGCCACAAGGCCGATTGAGCGTTGTTACGGAAGAGGCTGGCGCAGCCGATGCGCAGAGTGCGGCCGGCGGTATTGATGAAGGCGAAAGTACAGGTTTAGATCAACGCATCGCATTTTTGGAAAATCAGCTGGCTTTACGCCAGGAAGATGCGGATAGGGCACGGATTGAGCGTGAAGAGCTTGATTTACGGTTAGCCAATCTTGAATCGCAAATTGATGGCGCGCAGGAAATCATCCGCCTACAGGATCTACAATTAGCTCAATTACAGGATCAGTTAGCTGCTGCGGCTGCAGCACAAGCCGCTGTCGAAGCTCAAGCTGCGGCAGCAATAGCTTCCATTCAAGTTGAAGTTGAAGTTGCCACGGATCAGCAACCATCGTCTGATAATGGTTTACTGAATAACGTCATGAGCATACTCACCGGTAACACCACTGTGATGATTTTCGGTGCTGCCTTAGTCATCTTGTTTCTGGTTTTGTTGTTGCTACGCCGCAATAAAGTGACCGGTAGTGACAGCAAAAATCTTGATGAGTTAGCAGAAAAAGAATTTCCAAGCGATGTAGAAACTCTTGATGAAGACACCGCTGTTTTCGATGATCGAGGCCACGACACTGAATTAGGCGAATTTATTGATGACGGCGGAAACGCTGCGGAATCTGAAGATGGAATAAATGAAGACGCAGAATCTGAAGATGATTTAGATGACCTTGGTTTTCTATCCGATAATGATGAGGTAGAGATTGAATCAGTCGATGAAATTGAAGAAGTGGGCCTTCTGTCTAGCAATGATGAGACTGCAACTAAATTGGAATTAGCCTATGCCTACCAGAAGATGGGTGACATGGAAGGCTCTAAAGAAATCCTTCAAGAAGTAATTAAAGAAGGTACTGATGAGCAAGTTAAAGAAGCCACACAACTAATGGCTTCACTTGACAAATCATCCGAATAATTGGCATTCCGGCCGAATGCCACCAACAGACTCCCATTCTATTGAAAAATTGCAGCGTATAGCCCTCGCTATAGAATACGACGGTACTTCCTATTCTGGTTGGCAGCGACAAGCTTCACCAGAACTTCCAACTATTCAGAGAGCCCTAGAGCGAGCACTAAGTCAGGTCGCAGGCACAGAGATCGCAACTACATGTGCCGGTCGAACCGATGCTGGCGTACATGCAACTTGCCAAATTGTTCATTTTGACTCACCAGTTGATCGCGGTAGTAAAGCATGGATCATGGGAGTAAACAGTTTGCTACCGGAGACTATTAGAGTGCAGTGGTCGCAAACTGTTGATGCTGAATTTCACGCTCGTTTTTCAGCAACAGCACGGCAGTATTTTTACATTATTTACTGTAGTAAGGTTAGTTCGGCAGTCTTACACAATAAAGTGACTCACAGTCGAGATGAGTTAAATTGTGAAATAATGAACGAAGCTGCGCAGAATCTATTGGGAGAGCAGGACTTTTCAAGCTTCCAAGCGGCAGGTTGTCAGTCTAAGAGTCCCAGCCGATTCGTTGAGCACGCTCGAGTATTTATACAAGGGCCGTTTCTAATCTTGGACATCAAAGCTAACGCGTTTCTGCAGCACATGGTGAGAAACATAGCTGGTACTTTGCTGGAAATAGGCCGTGGTGAACAGGGTTGTGATTGGATTAGGGACCTATTGGCAGCGAAAGATAGAAGTTTGGCAGGCATTACAGCCTCACCAAATGGCCTGTACTTGGTGGGAATCGATTATCCAGAAAAATTCACGCTTCCAGCAACACAAATGGAACCCTTATTTCTGTGTGCGTAATTCATGGTGCAAGCATAGGTTGTTGCTGCCAAATTTGATAAGATATTCGCTGTTTCTACT
This sequence comes from Gammaproteobacteria bacterium UBA3498, assembly GCA_002377605.1. Classification (GTDB taxonomy): domain Bacteria; phylum Pseudomonadota; class Gammaproteobacteria; order Pseudomonadales; family Pseudohongiellaceae; genus UBA9145. The sequence continues at coordinate 25,273 of DFQD01000083.1, forward strand.
TATTCTGCAAGCACGACGAAGCTGACCTGCCTTGTCTAAACTCTGGATTAAAATTTGCGGCATCACTCGAAATAGCGATGCCATAGCTGCCGTTGCTTCTGGCGCAGATGCAATAGGGCTTGTATTTTATGCCGCCAGCCCCCGGGCTGTTAGCAAAGATAGAGTCGAGGAAATCACGGATGGCATTGTAGGAAAAGCTCAAGTAGTAGCATTATTTGTAGATGCTCAGGAAGAAGAAGTGAATAAGGTGCTCGAGACTAATCGAATCGATTTGCTGCAGTTTCATGGTTCTGAATCTGCACAATACTGTGAGTCATTTGGATTGCCATATATGAAAGCTTTTCGAGTAAATGCAGATAATTACCGGGAGCAAAATTTTGCCAGTTATGATTCGGCGCAAATGATTTTGTTAGATAGTTATAGTGAACTGAATCCAGGCGGCACAGGTAAAGTATTCGACTGGAGAATTGGCAGAAAAATTAAAGTGATGACTGAAATGAATATTGTCGTAGCTGGTGGTTTGAGTCCAGATAACGTAAAAGCAGCGATAGAACAGATACATCCCTTTGGGATTGATGTTAGCAGCGGTGTAGAACAAGACTACGGCATAAAAGATTTAACCAAAGTTAGTGCCTTTATTGAAGGAGCTAGAAGTGTCTGAAGTTAAAGCAATGGCATTTGAAGGCCCTGATGACTCAGGTCATTTCGGACCTTATGGTGGAATATTTGTAGGTGAAACTCTAATTGCAGCAGTGGCGGAATTAGAGAAGGTCTACAAAGAATTATCAGGCAATAAAGAATTCTGGTGTGAGTTTGATAAAGAACTGAAGCATTACGTTGGCAGACCATCACCTCTTTACTTTGCGGAAAGGCTCACCAATTACTGCGGTGGTGCACAGATTTATCTAAAGCGCGAAGATCTTAATCATACCGGCGCACACAAAGTGAACAATACAATCGGTCAGGCTTTACTGGCCAAGCACATGGATAAAACTAGAATTATTGCGGAAACTGGTGCCGGTCAACACGGCGTTGCCAGTGCGACGGTAGCTGCACGGTTAGGGCTTGAATGTCATGTATACATGGGAGCGGAGGATATTGTTAGGCAGGCGCCAAATGTATATCGCATGAAATTACTTGGTGCCAATGTTGTATCTGTTGATTCTGGTTCGCGTACATTAAAAGATGCGATGAACGAAGCCTTACGTGATTGGGCCACGAATGTGGACGACACTTATTACATAATCGGAACTGTAGCGGGGCCTCATCCTTATCCACAACTGGTGCGTGATTTCCAGTGCGTCATTGGAAGAGAAGCCCGAGAGCAGTCGTTTGAACAGATAGGGCGTTTGCCAGAAGCATTAGTTGCTTGTGTTGGCGGTGGATCAAATGCCATCGGATTGTTTCATCCATTTCTCAAAGACAAGAATGTTTCTATGTATGGCGTAGAAGCTGGAGGGCATGGCCTCGATACTACTGAGCATGCAGCACCGTTAAATGCTGGTATACCTGGAGTACTGCATGGTAATCGGACTTACCTAATGACCGATGATTCAGGTCAGATAATGGAAACACATTCCATTTCGGCTGGCTTAGATTATCCTGGTGTGGGTCCCGAACATGCCTGGCTAAAAGACATTGATCGAGTCAAATATGTTGCGGCTACCGATTCGGAAGCGTTAGCTGCATTTCATAAACTCACCCATTTGGAAGGAATTATTCCTGCATTAGAGAGTAGCCATGCTGTTGCTTATGGAATGCAATTAGCGGCAGATATGGATTGCTCTCAATGCATAATTATCAACCTTTCCGGACGTGGTGACAAAGACATTGAAACCGTAGCAAAGTTAGAAGAGATAGATCTATAGTCACGTTATGAGTCGTATCGCTGCTATTACTAAAAAAGCCCGTCAAGAAGGTAATAAGCTGCTTATTCCTTATCTTGTAGCGGGAGATCCTGGCCTACCGGAAACTGTCAGGCTAATGCGTGCGTTAGTTGCAAATGGTGCCGATATCATCGAGCTTGGTATTCCTTTCAGTGATCCAGCTTCCGACGGCCCGGTTATTCAGCGGGGTGTCGAACGATCGCTGGCCAGAGGTACAACTCTAATCGACGGCCTTGAGGTAGTAAGAGAATTTCGTCAAACTGATCAGACCACGCCAATAGTCCTAATGGGCTATCTTAACCCGATTGAAATTATGGGCTATGAGGTTTTCATACAAAAAGCAATTGAAGTAGGTGTGGATGGTGTCCTTGTAGTGGATATGCCTCCATCAGAATCTGCAGTACTTCATGGGCAGCTACAGACAGCCGGAATCGACACAATCTACTTGGTGTCCCCCACTACTAATGCATGCCGTGCAGTCTCTATCGCCGGCCATTCAAGCGGTTATCTATATTACGTCTCTCTTAAAGGAGTAACCGGAGCAGCGCTCACGGATTACGAGTCAGTGCGCAAAAATATTGAGGAATTGCGAAAATTAACCGACTTACCGATTGTTATAGGTTTTGGGATAAAAGATGGTGAGAGTGCACGAGCCATGGCCGAACTCTCAGATGGAGTGGTGATTGGTAGTGCGCTAGTGGCGGAAGTTGCCGAATTAGCTGATAGTGAGGGTATTTCGGATGAGCAGATCAGCTCAAGTATTGCGGTCATCAAAAATGCTAGAAATGCTATTAATACGATAGGATAAATTGCTTAACCAAAAGGAATATATGTGAGTTGGATTGATAAAATCTTGCCTTCGATTGCGAAGGGTGGGCGAGATAATAAAAAGCGAGCTGCTATTCCTGAAGGCGTTTGGAAGAAGTGCCCCCGCTGTGAGGCCATGCTTTATAAAAAGTCTTTGGATGAAAATGCTGATGTTTGTCCTAAGTGCGAGCACCATTTACGTATAACTGCGAGGCGTCGCATAGAGCTTTTTCTAGATCCAGGCGAACAACTGGAATTGAATGCCGAGCTTGAACCGGTAGATATGCTTAAGTTCAAAGATCTCAAGCGCTACAAAGACAGGCTCTCAACTGCGCAAAAGGGAACCGGAGAAAAAGATGCTTTGGTGGTGATGAAAGGACAAGTAAGGGGAATTAGTGTTGTTGCAGCCGCATTCGAATTTGGCTTTATAGGTGGCTCGATGGGGGCAGTTGTTGGTGAAAAATTCACTCAGGCAGTTAACACCTGTATTGTTGAAAGTTTACCGCTTATTTGTTTCTCAACAAGTGGTGGAGCCCGCATGCAGGAAGCTTTAGTTTCCCTCATGCAAATGGCAAAAACTTCAGCAGCATTGGAAAAGCTGAAGCAGCAGACGCTACCTTATATTTCTGTTCTGGTAGACCCGGTTTATGGTGGAGTCTCTGCCAGTCTGGCAATGTTAGGCGATGTAAACATTGCCGAGCCAAATGCATTGGTAGGATTTACTGGCCCTGACGTAATTCGACAAACCGTCCGGGTAAAATTACCGGAGGGTTTTCAGCGCAGTGAATTCTTATTAGAGCATGGTGCAATCGATATGATTGTTCATCGCAGAGACCTAAGAGACAAGATTGCCTCCATTCTTAGCAAACTCCTTTACTATAAAGCCACAGGATCTTAATGCACTATAGTCTTGC
>DFQD01000117.1 GCA_002377605.1 Gammaproteobacteria bacterium UBA3498
AGGAAGATCCAAACTATCTCCACTTTTCACCTTTGGGACATGCTAAAAAAATTCTTACCCGAGCAGGACCTGGCACCGGATCGTTGTCTAATGCGGCCGCTCGAATTCCAAGTGGTCATCCTGAGGGGTTTATTGAAGGTTTCGCCAATATTTATCGTGAGACAGCGGACTTAATCGATGCCTATCGTGAGAAGAAAACAATAGCATCGCTAGTACCGACTGTAGACGATGGGCTACGCGGTATAAGATTTGTTGATAAGGCAGTTGCATCAAATCAAGCAGGATCAATCTGGCAAAGTCTCGATCAGTAATTTCCAGTTGTTAGGGTGTAACACAGGCCAGCGATTCGCTAAACTGATTTCCCCTGAAGGAGAATAAAAATGAATGGTTTCTTATCTCGGCGTCGATTTCTACAACAAAGTCTGGCAGCCACTGCAGTCGCGTCTCCCATTTCGATTGCATTTGGGCAAAGTCGTCGAGTTGATCGAATCGGTTTGCAGCTTTACACCTTACGCAACGAAATGGCGCAAGATTTTGAAGGTACCTTGGAAAGAGTTGCTGAACTCGGTTTTAAAGAAATGCAATTTGCCGGCTACCACGGTAGATCACCTGCCGAAGTTCGGCGCATCCTCGACCGCCTGGGTATGACCTCGCCAGCGGCTCACGTCGGATTAGGATTGATGCGAGACGAAATCGATCGTCAAATCGACATTGCTGGAGAAATCGGACAGCAATACATTGTAATACCTTCTTTGCCCTCCGATGAGAGAACTCTCAACGATTATGAGCGCCATTCTGAAGCTTTAAATGAGTATGGACTGCGCTGCAAAGATCACGGAATGACCATCGGCTATCACAATCATAGTTTCGAGTTTGAACTTCAAGGGAAGAAAATAGGCTACGACTATTTGTTGTATTTTACTGAACCTGATCTAGTTAAGTTTGAGCTGGACTTGTATTGGGCAGTTAATGCGAATGTTAATCCCATCGAAATCTTCAATAAAAACCCCGGGCGATTCCCTATGGTTCATGTCAAAGATCAAAATACTGCTGGTCAAATGGTTGATGTGGGCCGAGGCATAATCGACTTTGCCGAAATATTTACCCATTCAGAGAAGGCTGGGATTAAGCATTACTTTATTGAACATGATTTTCCAAGCGATGGCCTCAACTCGGTGGCTTATAGCTTTAATAGCGTAAATAATATTCGCTTCTAGTTATTATAGTTCACTTATGGCCGAACAAATTTATGATGCGATCATCGTTGGCTCAGGAGCCGGCGGCGGAATGGCTACCCATCAGTTGGCAAACGCTGGTCTAAAAGTTGCGCTGATAGAAGCAGGTGATTTCTATGATCCAGCAGACGAAGAGCAACGAACTCAGTTGCGCTACCCCTGGGAATCACCGCGAAGGGGTGCCAGCACAAGGCTAAGGCCGTTTGGAGATTACAACTCCTGCATCGGGGGTTGGGAGCTTGATGGAGAGCCATATACTCAGAAAGATGATACAGAGTTTATGTGGTGGCGAGGGCGCATGCTGGGCGGCCGGACCAATCACTGGGGCCGCATATCACTGCGCTTTGGCCCCTTGGATTTTAAACGCAAAGACATAGATGGGCTTGGCGATAATTGGCCGATAGGTTACGAGGACATTAGTCCCTACTACGATAAAGTCGACAAGCTTATTGGCATATTTGGTAGTAACGAAGGATTGTATAACGATCCTGATGGCTATTTCTTACCTGCACCCAAGCCTCGCTTGCACGAACTCTACTATATAGATGGCGCACGTAAATCAAATGTACCGGTAATTCCTGCTCGAAAGTCCATTCTTACAAAACGAATAAACAACGATCGCGGTATTTGTTTTTATTGCGGCCAATGCAGTCGTGCCTGTGGAATCCATGCAGATTTTTCTTCTAGTACAGTACTTATTTATCCTTCGCTTAATGGAGGCCAAGTAGATTTATTAACTAACTCCATGGTGCGTGAAGTAATAACGGATGAGGAAGGCATGGCAACCGGGGTTCGCTATGTCAATAAACGTAATCAGCGAGAGTATGAACTAAAAGGCAGAACAGTAATCCTTGCCGCGTCCGCCTGCAGCACTGCTCGCATATTACTGAATTCCAAAAGTGGCCAGCACGAAAGCGGATTAGGTAATAACAGTGATAATGTTGGACGCTATTTACATGATTCCACCGGAGCTAGTCGGGCCGCATTTTTACCAGACCTGATGGACAGAGACATATATAACGAAGACGGGGTTGGCGGCATGCATGTTTACTCGCCCTGGTGGTTGGAAGGAGCAAATCTCGATTTTACTCGTGGTTATCACTTAGAAATCGGCGGAGGTATGGGTATGCCTTCCTATGGCTTTGGCTTCGCAGTAAATCAATACAATCAGTATTTAGGTGATCGAGTTGGTGGTTACGGAAATCAACTGAGAGATGATATTCGCAAGTTTTACGGAGCGCGGCTCAGTATCGCCTGTCGCGGTGAGAGTATCCCGCAATACACAAACCGTTGCGAACTGGATCCAACTGTTGTTGATGAGTGGGGCATTCCTGTTCTTCGCTTTGATTACAAGTGGACTCAGCATGAGATAAATCAGGCGCGACACATGCAAGACACTATGGAAGAGTTACTGGAAGCTTCAGGCGGAATTGTCCTTGGAAACAAGCCTGGCGCCGATCAGAATTATGGTCTTACTCAACCCGGCGAGATTATTCACGAAGTTGGGACAACGCGTATGGGTACTGATCCAAGCACGAGCGTTACCAATGAGTTTGGTCAGCTCCATGATGTGAAAAATGTTTTTGTGGCAGATGCCGGTACATTCGTATCACAGGCTGACAAGAATCCGACCTGGACAATACTAGCGTTGGCATGGCGTACTTCGGATTACATTATTGACCAAATGAAGCAAAGAAACTTGTAAAGCTAAACACATGAACCGTAGAGAAACTCTTAAGTCTTTATTTCTTGCCCCGTTGGCAGGCACAGTCATCGCCTCCAGCGGATGCGGAACTATTGCTAGTAATAATGCTTCACGCATTACCTGGGCTCGCCTACCGACTGAGTATTCTTATGGGCGAACAGATGTAGAAAAATTAACAGACCAAAGACTGTTTGCAGAAACTTATTTCCGAGAACACGAGCTCGTCACCATCGCGGTACTTTGCGACATAATCTTGCCCAACAATCATCCTAATGGTGGGGCTCTAGATGCAGGTCTGCCCGACTTTGTTGAGTTTATGGTTAAGGACAGAGAACAATATAAGCTTCCAGTACGTGGCGGTATTGCCTGGCTAGATAGTTATTCCATTGAGAAATTCGGCCCAGATTTTATAAACATAAGTGAAGCTCAGCGACTGAGTATATGTAATGAAATAGCTTATCCCGATAATCAGGCTCCTAAACTGCAAGCTGGTATTAGCTTTTTCTCCTTAATGCGAAATTTAACTCTTACCGGCTACTACACTACAGAACTTGGATTTAGAGATTTAGATTATATGGGCAATACTCCAAACGTTTGGGACGGTGTTCCTGAAGCAGTTTTGAGGCGACACGGAAAATACTATGATGAGGATTGGTTGAGTAAATGTATCGATCAATCGACACGAGACATCGTCGCCGAATGGGACGATGATATGAATTTAGTAACTTAAGACTGGCACAAGCGAGCGATCATGAAAAAACTTTTATTAACTCTAGGCCTCGTTCTTAGCTCTTCACTTATCTTTGGACAAACTGCGATTCTAGGCGATCCTATGAAACCAGTTCCAGAAAAAGTGACGGGAGTAGTTGATGGTAATCCTCCATCAGATGCGATAGTTCTGTTTGATGGAACAAACATGGATGCGTGGGAACATGTGCGTACCGGTGAGGCCTCTCAATGGCACATCGAAGATGGTATCGTGACTGTAAACAATGGCACTGGAACATTAGTAAGCAAGCAGTCTTTCAGTGATATACAAATGCATATCGAATGGCGCCCAAACGGTGAAATTTTAGGCCAGGGTCAGAGTCGTGGAAATAGCGGCATATTTATGCAATCTCTGTTTGAGATTCAGATGTTAGACAGTTGGGAAAATCCTACTTATGTAAATGGACAAGCAGGTTCTGTATACCATCAGTATCCACCTTTAGTGAATGCTTCTAACCCACCCGGTGAATGGCAAACCTACGACATAATTTTTAAAGCACCAAACTATGACCGTGATGGAAATCTCGAATCGCCTGCCTACATTACTCTGCTTCACAACGGAGTATTGGTGTTAAATCATGTTGAAGTCATAGGCAGCACTTTTCCGCGGGTTCCTGAGTACAAGGCTACCTGTGAACCCTACGAGTTACGCGAAACAATGGACTGCACTGGAAAGCTGCCCTTGCTTCTACAAGACCATGGGCAGGTAGTTTCGTTTCGAAATATCTGGTTACGACAACTGTAATTAAAAGAAGAGTGAGCAATGCTCACTCTTGTCCTTTTTATTGTTGCCAGAATTCTGAAGGCCGGATATCAAAAATATAGTAAAGTAATTACTTTACTATATATCTAAAAACAAAAAATCGGACTTAATAAACAAGAAAATTGGTAGATTTTTGGCTTTCACAAAGCCTTGTGGACAGTGTCACTGTTACTTGTGGTTTACTATATATAGTGGTATTGTCTTCGACGCAACACAGCATAATGGTCTAATGTCGTATTGCACTCACCTGTGGCGCAGCCCCTCCACACCTATTAATCTGTGCCCAGGTGCTCCTTGAGTTTCCCGCCCTCTATTCGGTTATCGCCATTTCCGTAGAGGGCAGGGATACTCGTTCATACACTCCAATTCTCCCACTAATGACACGGCTGCTTCTATCTGTAGCAAAAGTTGGTGGAGTATTTGAAGAGGTAACGCCTAGAGTTGGACCATGACTGATTCCATCTTTCCCAGTGAGGACTCCAGTTTGAATTATAGTAAGAAAATCTCAGGAATCTTCTGTGATAAATGCGGAGAGGAGGATCAGGAGGTCTGCCGACCTTTTGTCTATTTCATGCAGGAATTCTTGCAGATAGTTTGGGAATTAGACGGTCGTGCTTATCGAACTATCTGTTAACTCTACCAGGCCCTCTAACTAAGGAAAATTATGCCAGCAGACGCATTAGCTTCGATTTTGCAATTGCACCGCGCGGGCCAGAATCGAATATTCCCGAACTTCCCCTTCAAGTTTCAAAGTAGATTGTGCCCCTGCGTCCTGAGCAAAGTGTTCAGCCTGAGCACCGGAGAGAATATGTTCGCTTAATTCACCATAGATCACCGTACGCTGCATGCTAGTTTCAATGGGAACAAAGAAGCCATAATCTTCAAAAGTGACTCGAGCATAGGTATCACCATCCACCAGAATCATCCAGCATCCTTTGGCCTGGCATACTTCAGTGATTTGGCCTTGAATCTTTACAAATCCTTTCTTGCCCTGTTCCAGATCTGCAATAGCTTGCTTCAAATTAACAGCTTTACCTTCCGCAGGCACCTCACCACCAAAAGTTTGGTCTACGGAAAAAGACTTATCGGCATTGGCACCCAACATGAAGCCAGCAGCCAAGCAAAGTAGAATACCGGTTAGCTTTTTCATCACTGTTTCCCTCTAAACTATAGCGATCTAAGAAACGCCATCAGTTGTTCTTGTTCCACTGCGCCCAGAGTAGCATAGGTTTCAGGCATCAGCGATTCATCCGAATCTTCTATAGATTTTACTCTGTCTTTGAAATAAGTCACCCATCTTGTTCCATCTTCGGACTGAATCTGGACTGCCAATTCGGAGTCATTACGATAACGCCCTCGGACAATAGTTCCGTCTTGCTGCTCAACAACTTTGACTTCGTAGCCCGCAAGAATAGTAGCCGAAGGGTTAAATAGTGCTAGCTCCAGCCCGTATCCAAGACGATCGGCAACACTATCTAAAGCGGGGCCTACACTACCGCCCTGGTCATTGTAGGAATGACAAGTCACGCAGCCAGCTACTCCGTTAAATAGCCTTTCTCCTGCAATAACCAAGGGATCATCACTGGGACCACCAGTATCATCGGCTAGGTCTAATCCTGGCTTTCCTTGCAATACCCTCACGTAAGTAGCGATGTCCAAGATTTCAGTTTCGGAAAAGGATCCGCCCCAAGCTGCCATGCCGGTGCCATTGCGACCATTATTAATGACATCTAGTAATTCATCATCACTTAGTCGGTTTGTCACACTATCGATTAATGGCTTACCCATCGTCTGTCCTTCACCTAGTCCTCCGTGGCAAACCTGACAATAAGCATCGTAAAGTTCTTTGCCCTCACCTACTCCAGCGATAGTTGGAGAAGCAAATAAACCAATCGCTATTACCCAAAGAATGTTTCGTAATTTCATAATCAGCTATAGAAGAATCACAAACTAAACAGAATATAGTTTCCTGTTGAAATCCCAGTTGCCACACCTTCTCGTGTTATAGGCTCACGAGTGCCCGAAGCAATGCCGATGTATTGCTCACCATTGATAGTGAAACTAGTTGGTGGTGCATATAGTCCACTACCGGTTTGGAATTCCCACAGAATTTCACCAGTCTCATCGTTGTAGGCGCGCAGATAACCATCCGGTGCACCGGCGAATACTAGCCCGCCTCCAGTTGCCAGAGTACCAGCCCAGTTAAAATTTCCTGGGGTTTCTTGCTGCCATTCAATCTCTCCGGTTCGCATATTGAATGCTACAACCCACCCGGTTCCGGTTTGATCGAAAGCGGGAATACCGCCCAGATCCATGGTGCCAGGTCTCCCTTCTCCTTCGCGCCGAATAAAGTTAGTTCCCCATTCAGTTGTGGGAATGTAAAGCATGCTTGTATCGGGACTATAAGCAGCCGGTGGCCAGTTCTTTCCACCAAATAAGCCCGGGAAAATAACAGTGCCGGCAGGATTATAAAGTTCTTCCTTTAACACAGGCTTTCCACGTTCATCACGTTCTGCCCAATTGACTCGGGTGTACTCACCAGCCCAGAGAAAATCGCCGGTTAATCTGTCCAAGGCATAAACGTGTCCATTGCGTGAAACCTGAACTACTAGCTTGCGCATTTCGCCATTAACCATTTCCTCAATGATCATAGGCTCAGAGGTGGAGTCATGGTCAAACTCGTCACGGGGAGAAGTCTGGAAATACCACCGCAATTCTCCAGTGTCGGCATCGAGTGCAACCACAGAGTTTGTGTAAAGGTTGTCACCGGCACGTACCTGGTTGTTGATGTCTGGCCAAGGATTTCCCGTTCCCCAAAACACAAGATTAGATTCGGGATCATAAGTACCAGTTACCCAGGTTGGTCCGCCTCCGGTTTGCCAGGAATCATCTTCCCAGGTGTCATTATTTGGATCACCAGGTCCTGCGGTGGTGTAGAAGCGCCAGCGTCTTTCACCAGTGTTTACATCGTAGGCATCGATATAGCCGCGAATACCAAACTCACCACCACCAACACCAATGAGTACCATATCTTTAACAACTAAAGGTGCTCCTGTAACGGAAAAGGATTCGCGGTGATCACCTACTTCCGCATCCCACAATTGAATTCCGGTTGCAGCATCGAAGGCTAGCAAATGTGCATCCAGGGTTCCCCAGAAAACTTTATCTTCATAAAGGCCCACGCCTCGATTGTGAGGACCGCAGCATAGATCGACATTTTCGAATTCATGGTCATAACGCCAAAGTTCGGCACCGGTTAGAGGATCGACGACAATCAAGTGGCTGTTGGCAGTGGTTAGATACATCCTCCCGTCATTTACTAATGCCGTGACTTCGAACGCTCCACCTGTGACGCCTGTTTGTTTTATCCAAACAGGTCTTAAACCGGCGACAGTATCTCTATTAATTTTATCATCGGGCATATAGCGCCACGCGCCGTAATTCTTTCCATAAGTGACCCAGCGATCAGAATAGTCTTGGGCGTTTCCCAATATTTCCGTGGTCACATTTTGCGCGGCGCTATTACCCGCAAAAATTAAAGCTAATGTGAGAGCACCAACGCCTTTGAAAATTTTCATCATGTTGAGTCCAAGTGTTTAAGTAGATGGTTTCTGATTGGCTGCTTTAACTGATCCATCATTTACGCTCGCCAAACCGGAGCCGTATTAAGCTATAAACCCATTCTACTGTCAAACCAATCAGCCTGAACCTCGCGTGTTTCAACACTTTAGCCTGGTTTCTGCGTAAATTGCACTGAGCCTGACAGCGTCATATCATCGACCTTCCCGCGCATGCGCGAAGAATAGTAAGAGGGAAGAAGAATGATTGTTTACGGCGTAGCCCTGCTCTCGGTATGTCTTATTCTGGGCATGCTTATCGGCGAAGCACTTGGTGTTGCTCTTAACGTCGATGCCAATGTCGGTGGTGTTGGTATTGCGATGCTGTTTCTGGTGTTTGCCAGTAACTCTGAAAAGTTTAAAGCACTCACGGAAGATACCGCCGGCGGCGGAATTAAGTTCTGGAGCGCCATGTACATTCCAATCGTTGTTGCAATGGCTGCGCGTCAGAATGTTGCGGCCGCAGTAGACGGTGGAATGCTTGCTCTGCTTGCCGGTATAGCCGCAGTCGTAGTCAGTTTCGCCTTGGTACCCGTACTGAGCAAGATCAGTACCACGCCCGTAGCTGAAGAAAACGAAGAACAGGGAGCGGCATAATGGACATTATCGAAACCGTCTTTGTTCGAAATAACTTAATCGTCGCCTTCGCAGTTATCGGGGTAACGATCTGGTTTTCGTACCTTCTCGCAGACAAACTCACTAACGGTCGTATACATGGATCAGCTATTGCCATTGCACTAGGCCTAGTCGCTGCCTACTTCGGCGGAGTTGCTACTGGAGGTAATACTGGTGTTGCCGATATCGCTATACTCGGCGGTATCGGTTTGATGGGTGGCGGCATGATGCGAGACTTCGCAATTGTTGCTACTGCATTCGGAGTTCATCTTAGTGAGCTAAAAAAGGCCGGTATCGCAGGTGTGATTTCAATATTTGCTGGCGTAATAGTTTCTTTTATTGTTGGCGCAATAATCGCAATACTTTTTGGCTATACCGATGCTGCTGCAATCACTACGATAGGAGCTGGCGCGGTTACTTATATAGTCGGTCCAGTTACCGGTGAAGCGATTGGTGCAACCGACGCGGTTATAACATTAAGTGTTGCCGCAGGATTGGTTAAATCTATCCTGGTTATGATTGGTACGCCTCTAGTCGCAAAATACATCGGATTAAATAATCCACAATCAGCTATGGTATTTGGAGGCTTAATGGGGACTACGAGCGGTGTTGCTGCTGGCCTAGCGGCTACGGACCCTAAGCTCGTTCCATACGGAGCCATGACTGCAACTTTTTACACTGGCGTTGGATGCCTGTTGGGTCCTTCCATCCTATTCTTTATTGTCAGCGCCATTTACTAATCAAAATTAAATATTTACAGAAGAAAGAAAGACGGAATTAAACATGTCAGAGATACCTTTCCCCTATTTACAGAACGGCAGTGATCGAGTTGCCTTGGTTGAAGGCCACAATAGCTACAACTACAGCGAAGTTAATAGCCGAATCAACCGATTCGCCACTGGTTTGTTAGGCGACCAAGAAGATTTACAAGAAGAACGCATCGCATTTTTCATGCCGGCAAGTCTCGACTATGTAACGACCATGCACGGTGTTTGGCGTGCAGGAGGAATTGCAGTTCCGTTAAATGTAGCCTCTGCAGTTTCTGAACTAGATCACTATCTAACCTGTGCCAGCGTAACCCGCATGATTGCCAATGCCGAGTATCAAGATCTACTGAGAGAGCTTTGTGATTCTCTTAACATTCAGTTGCTATCAGTTGAAGATCTGCTCGCGGAAGAAGCAGGAAGATTACCAGAGATTGCTGCTGAACGAAGAGCAATGATGTTGTTCACCTCCGGAACAACCAATAAACCTAAAGGTGTAGTTAGCACTCATAAAACAATTCGCGCACAAATTACAACCTTGATCGATGCCTGGGCCTGGACAGAAGAGGATGTCATTCCTTTGTTTTTACCTCTTCATCACATCCACGGCATTATCAATATTCTTAGTTGTGGTCTTTGGGCCGGAGCGACTGTACATTTGTTTGCGAAGTTCGATATTCCAAAAATCTGTGCACAAATTGTCGCTGGCACCTATAACGTATTTATGGCAGTTCCGACTATCTATGTGAAGCTCATCCAATATTTCGACACTATCGATCCTGCAGAAATACAAACAATCTGCGATGGGTTTAAAGACATGCGACTGAACATTTCTGGTTCCGCCGCCTGTCCAGTGAAACTGTTTAATCAGTGGAAGGACTTAACCGGCCAGGTCTTACTAGAGCGATATGGCATGACAGAAATTGGTATGGGAATTTCAAACCCTTATGACGGTGAAAAGCGAGCCGGTGCCGTTGGACAACCCTTACCAGGAGTTGAATGCCAGCTATTCGATGAGGATGACACTCCTATCACCGAAGAAGCTATCGCTGGTGAGATTCGCATTAAGGGCGACAATGTCTTTCTAGAGTATTGGGATAACGAAGCCGCAACCAGAGAATCATTTAAAGATGGATGGTTTTGCACCGGCGACGTGGCAGTGGTTGAAGACGGTTATTACCGCATTATGGGACGCTCTTCAGTCGACATTATTAAGTCAGGAGGCTATAAGCTCTCCGCATTAGAAATCGAAGGTGTATTACTTACCCATGACGACATAACTGAAGCAGCAGTTATTGGCGTCGAAGACGATACCTGGGGCGAAGCGGTAACTGCATTTGTCGGTATAAAAGATGGGTCAACGCTAGAATACGATGCATTAAAGGATTGGTGTGATGGCAGAATGTCGTCCTATAAGATTCCTAAAAGCATAATAATCGTTGAATCCCTGCCGCGGAACGCAATGGGCAAAGTAACTAAGCCCGCACTAAAAGAAATGCTTTAATTTTATTCTTGATCAAGGGAGCTACTTTAGCTCCCCTGTATTTTCACACTTATCTAACCACTTACCCGGATTCAAAGATTTTATCTTGCTGTGAGCTAGTGCGTTCGCAGCCAACAAGCTATAAAATACGCAGCTAATGTTAATATGGCGCTGAGTATTTTTCCCCTTTGAAAATAGATTTTTTAGGTAAAACACTTTCTGGTCCCTTCACTATCCCTTCCGGCATCGTTACTTGTTCAGCAAACATCATTCAGCGCTTCTTCAATCAGATTCCGGAAGTTGGTGTACTTACCACTAAGAGCATAGGCCCAGAACTGCGACTTGGATATCGCGAGCCTATTCTTACTCAATTTGAACCAGGCAGTTTTACAAACGCCGTTGGATTGACAAATCCCGGTGCCGATCGTTCCAAAGAATTGCTTAGTGAATTGGAAATTCCCGAAGACAGGCTTTTACTTATCTCAATTTTTGGCGGTAGTGTCGAAGAATATGTTGAGGTGGCTAAAAAACTTGCTCCTTATGGAGATGGTCTGGAGCTAAATCTTTCCTGTCCTCATGCCAAAGGTTATGGCATGGCTATGGGCCAGGATCCAGAATTAGTAGAAGAAATCACCAGGGCAGTAAAAGCAGCTGTCGATATTCCAGTAGTCCCAAAGCTCACCCCCAATGTGCCCAATATAGAAGAGATTGCCCTAGCTGCAGCAGCCGGTGGAGCTGATGCAATCTGCGCTATTAACACCATGGGCCCTGAGTGCTATGAAGCACACAACCACCCAATTCTGAGTAATGAGCAGGGTGGCGTTTCAGGCAAAGTCATTCTTCCTACCGCATTAAGATGCGTCGAACAAATTCACGCATTAGTAGATTGTCCAATAATTGCTTGCGGTGGTATTAGCAGCGCTGAAAACGTTCGTCAATTTCAACAAGCTGGCGCTTCCATAATTGGAGTTGGTTCTGCAGTCATAGGCATGAATACTAATGAGATCGCAAATTACTTTCAGGTTTTGACACAAGACTTGGAAGAAGGAACAGAGAACGCGGAAGAACTAGTTCGCTACGATATTGATATGGATTTCCGATCGGTAACCCTAGTTGACAATAAGCGCATAACTGATGACATATGCATTCTTACATTCGACCGAAAGATCGACATCCAAGCTGGCCAGTTTGTTTTTATATGGATTCCTGGTTTAGGAGAAAAGCCGTTTTCTGCTCTAGTGGATGATCCTTTTAAACTGGCCGTCATAAATCTCGGTGTTTTTACTGAAGACTTAATGACAGTCGGACCAGGAACTGAAGCTTATATTAGAGGACCTTACGGCAATCCAATTACTCCACCAGAAAACACGAAAATTATTGCTGTGGCGGGTGGTACTGGACTTGCAGCGGTGTATCAGGTGGCTCGAGATTTTGGCAATACTGAAATCTTCTTTGGAGCACGCAGTGCCGAACGGCTTTATTTTGAAAAAGAGTCGGCAAAAGTCAGTAATCTGCATATCGCCACTGATGACGGCAGCAGAGGACACCATGGTGTAATTACTGAACTTCTTGAAGAATACTTGAGCGAGTTGCCAGAGGACGAATTGGATTCACTGGTTTTCTACAACTGTGGCCCAGCTCCAATGGTTCATGCGGCAGAAAAAATTGAGCGGAAATATTCTCCTCCGGAAAGAATTTATAACGCGATCGATTACCTTACTAAGTGCGGTGTTGGAATTTGTGGTGCCTGCGATGCGCCAGACGGAAGACGCCTCTGCGTAGATGGGCCTTTTTTAGATGCAGCCGATGCTGGTGCTTAAAGCAACGACTTGCTTAACGCTAGCACAAATATTCCACCAGTTCAGAGTAAAGCTGGTACAAATTTGCTTTGTCTTCCCTCGTTTTAGTGCAAACGTTCCAAATCCAACATAAGAAACGAATAACAGTATATTAAAGGTTATCCAGTTGGTAACAGTTGAATTGTACAAATAACAAATTGCTAAGTGCCGAGTCACATAATTGATTTATCCAAGGGAAAACGATAATAACCAGCTACGCTTCAACGTAGAGGTGCCTCGACAAGACCACTACCATGCTTTAGCATCGTTCAAGAAAAACCAACAACAAAGATGTCGGTAGATACCCTTCATGACATTATCGAGGTTGATATGAAACGTCGTTCTTTCCTTGCTGCCTCCGCAGCTGCTGCGGCCTTTTTGCCAAAAATTACTCAAGCTCAAGACTTGGCACCAGCTCAACCTAGAGATTGGAGTGGCAATACTCCTTTACGTTATCCCGATCCTGATATAGTCGCGCTTGATAATCGCTTCCAACGCTACATACTTTTTAATACACCCATGCAACGTCACCATGTAGGCACAATGTGGGCAGAAGGGCCAGCCTGGAATGGAGTCGGCCGGTATGTGGTTTGGAGTGATATTCCTAATAATCGACAATTACGCTGGATCGAAGATGACGATCGCGTGACTGAATTCAGAAATCCTTCCGGCAATAGCAACGGGAATACTTTTGATTTTCAAGGTCGACAAATTTCCTGTGAACACGGAAATCGGCGCGTGGCACGGTATGAATACGACGGAACGGTTACGGTAATTGCTGACAGTTATGAAGGTCGACCGCTCAATTCACCAAACGATGCAACAGTGCATCCTGACGGTAGCATTTGGTTTACCGATCCTCCGTATGGCATTCGAGGCAATTACGAAGGTAACCGCGCTGAACAGGAACAACCGCTCTCAGTTTATCGCGTTGATCCTAGCAATAGTCGGATTAACCGGGTTACCGATGATATTGATGCTCCTAATGGGCTGTGTTTCTCACCGGATTACTCCCTCCTTTATGTCGCGAATACCGGTGCCGGTAGGGACATAAAAGTTTGGGAAGTTGATGGTAATCGCTTACGTAATGGCCGCATCTTCGCCGAACTGGTTGACCCAACCACTGGCAATCGAACTTCTGCCGATGGCATTCGTTGCGATGAGGATGGCAATGTTTGGGCAGGCGCTAGACCAGGTGTGCAAATTGTTGCTCCTGACGGCGAAACCATCGGTGTCATACGCTTACCGGAAGTTTGCGCAAACATCTGCTTCGGAGGTGCTAAACGCAATCGATTGTTTATGACTGCTAGCCAGTCACTTTATTCGGTTTACGTCGGTGTAAGAGGAGCAGGTGTAGCCTAAGTTTCTTAATTCTATGTTTTAATCTTTAACGAAGATGAACAGAGATTTTTCTCTTTCCTTATTTATTTCTGTGTTCCTTGTGATAGGTCCAACGCAGGGAATTGCTCAAACTCAGCCAGATCCTACTCGTTACGAATCTTCAATTCTTGCATTCGAAGATCAGGATTTTCTTAGTCCCCCACCCAATAATGCGATTTTACTAGTAGGAAGTTCCAGTATTGGATTGTGGAACCAACAGGCACCTGCAGATCTTTCACCATTTACAGTTGTTCCTCGTGGTTTTGGCGGAAGTGTTATGAACGATGTGATCTATTACTTCGATCGAATTGTCGCTAAATACAATCCGCGTGCCATTGTATTGTATGAAGGAGACAATGATCTCGCTTGGGGACTTTCGCCGGAAACTATACTGAATCAACTGGACATGTTGATTGAAATGATCAAATTAGAGTTACCCGGTACACGCTTATATATTCTTTCGGTAAAACCCAGTCTTGCTAGGGCAAACCTTTGGGGTCGGGCTCAAGAAGTTAACGCTGGCTTTGCGTTACGTGCCGAATCTGACAAAAACATATTCCATATTGATGTAGACACTTACCTGCTTGACGAAAGCGGTGGTTTTAGACCAAATCTTTACACAGCAGATTTTCTGCACTTAAACGATGCTGGCTATCACATTTGGGCTGATGTGATTCGAGCAGCACTCACAGTACAAGAATCGCCTCTGGAGAGTTCCGCCATAGGCACAAACTTCTATCTAACAACTTCAGAACTAATATCTGACTGCGTGAACTTGACTACAGAACCGCAAAGCGAAGCACTAACAATTACATTGAGTTTCTACCTGATCGAATCTCAGCTAGCAATAAGTGATTTTGCTTACAGGAATTCACAAACAGTTGATTGTTCGGATCAGTTGGCAGTTACTCTCGCTGAAGATGAATCTGTGGAATCAGCACTGTATTCGACTGAAAAATTGTATATACGCGGGGAAAGCACTAAATATAGCTTGAACGCAGAGTACTCCAGCGTGCGGAAGCCTGTCTCGGAAAACGGTGGCAAATTCATCTTTGACCAGATCGATTATTCAACTGCAGACTAGGCTACATCTCTTATTTTACGCTGGATGTATGCTTTTCTCCGATAGGCTTGACAGTTTTCAGGGTGCGGTTTATTTTGGTAGATTGCATGGGCAATGCAGTGGTTAGAAGCCTATTCGGTTATAATGATTGGATCACCAGAGCCAGCCTGGAGAACAAATGAATAAGACAGGCCTGATCACTTCCACAGCTGCCATAGCATTGCTGGTCATAGGCGCTGTGATTTTCCTTCCAGATTCCACGCTAACATCAGAATCCAACCAGTTCGCTAATACTCCGACTGCCATGGATAATGGTGCCATCGTTAATCAGTATTGCGTTGTTTGTCATAACGGCACGTTGAAGACTGGTGGTCTGGAGCTGGATGCCTATGATGCTAACGATGTTGCGTCTCACCCAGAGGTTTGGGAAAGAGTCTTGAGGAAACTGCGAGCGAATGCCATGCCTCCCACAGGTATGCCGCGACCAGACCAGGCTACCTTTGCCAAATTTGAAGCTGACCTTGCAGCTAGCCTTGACGCCCTGGCGGTCACTAACCCTAATCCCGGGCGCACTGCTACATTTAGCCGCTTAAACCGTCTTCAGTATCAGAACGCTGTTCGCGAACTTCTCGAAATTGATCTAGATGTTTCAGAATTGTTGCCAAAGGATGATGTCAGCTATGGGTTTGATAATGTAAACCTCACCAATCTTTCTCCAACTTTAATGGAGCGATATCTTGCAGCAGCGCAAAAAATTTCTCGCCTAGCAGTGGGGACCCCTTTAAACAATCCAGTAAGCCATGTGGAATTACTTCCAGCCACTCTTACTCAAGAAGATCGCTTCGAAGGCCTGCCTTTTGGGACTCGTGGCGGCACCTTGTTCAACTATAACTTCCCCCAGGGCGGTCAATACATAATCGATGTAAAACTCGCCCGTGACCGCAATGAAAACCTGGAAGGATTGACCGAACCGCACGAAATGGAAATTACCATTGATGGGCGGCGCATCGATATTTTTGAAATTGTCCCGAATCGCTCCGAGCGTTATGCAACTTTCTATTATAACGATCAAGGTGCAGGAGAAGGATTACAGACAGCGACCATGGTTACGGCTGGCGCCCACGATGTAGGCGTTACTTTCATCCGCAAAAATTCAGCCTTAATCGAAAGCACTCGCCAACCCTATGAAGCTCATTTCAATCGTGACCGCCATCCCCGACAACAGCCGGCGGTTTTGTCGGTATCCATTGCGGGCCCGTATGAATCAACTGGCATTTCAGATACTGCGAGTCGACAGAAAATTTTTGTCTGTCAGCCTAATGGCCAACTTGGTGAATTGGAATGTGCAAACACCATAGTCAGCAATCTGGCAGCTAAAGCTTTTCGTCGCACCATTACACAAGAGGACATTTCGACGCCGTTAGCATTTTTTAAACAAGTTAATGAAGAACAAGGATTCGAGAAAGGCATCGAAATGGCATTGAGGGCGATACTGGTGAGCCCGGAATTCCTGTTCCGCATCGAACAGGACCCTGCTGATTTTGGCAGCGGTGAAATTTACGCTTTAAGTGATATTGAACTCGCCTCCAGACTTTCATTTTTTCTGTGGAGCAGCATCCCTGACGAAGAGTTGCTGCAATTAGCAGAACAAGAACTTCTCAGCGATCCAGCAATACTGGAAGAACAAGTAAAGCGTATGTTGGCGGATCCGCGGGCAGAGACCCTGGCATCGAATTTCGCCGATCAATGGCTGTACTTACGTAATCTCGATGCTGCTGATCCGAACCTACGTTTGTTTCCGGATTTCGATGAAAACTTGCGCCAAGCAATGCGACAAGAAACAGAAATGTTGTTTCAACACATCATCCAAGAAGATCGCAATGTCATGGAACTATTAAATGCGGATTACACCTTTCTTAATGAAAGGCTCGCGCGTCACTACGATATTCCTAATGTCTATGGCGACCATTTTCGCGAAGTTGAGTTAGATCCTGATAGTCTTCGCCTTGGCTTGCTCGGTCACGGTAGCGTCCTAACAGTGACTTCCTATGCTACTAGAACATCGCCGGTTCAACGCGGTAAGTGGATCTTAGAAAATGTACTCGGTATTCCGCCACCCCCACCACCTGATGATGTTCCGGCGCTTCCGGAAAACAATTCTGAGGTGAAAGTTGAAACCATGCGTGATCGTATGGCTCAGCACCGCGCCAACCCAGCTTGTGCTGCTTGTCACCAAGTAATGGATCCAATCGGTTTAGTGATGGAAGAATTTGATGCGATTGGTCGAATCCGCACGGTCAATAGTGAT
>DFQD01000085.1:0-3509 GCA_002377605.1 Gammaproteobacteria bacterium UBA3498
GGCGTCACAATGTTTTTGCCGGAAGAAGATCGTTACAGCCTGAGTAAGCAACACATCCTAAGCCAGATATGTAGTCTCTATGGTGGTCGTATTGCTGAAGAGATGACGCTTGGTAAGGAAGGTGTGACAACTGGCGCCTCAAACGATATTCAGCGTGCTACCGAGATGGCGAGAAATATGGTTACTAAGTGGGGGCTGTCCGATGAGCTCGGTCCTCTGCTTTATTCTGAAGATGATGGAGAAGTATTTCTTGGCCGCTCTGCGGCATCGCAAGCGAAAACGGTTTCGGGTGAAACAGCCGTTGCTATCGATAAAGAAGTTAGAAATATTATCGATGGGTGTTATGCGAAAGCTGAACAGATTCTCGAAGAAAATAGAAACCTATTGGAATTGATGAAAGACGCCTTAATAGAATACGAAACTATCGATTCCGAGCAGATCGGCGACATCATGGAAGGTAAAAAGCCGCGCCCCCCTGCTGACTGGTCTGATTCAGATGAGGACAGCAGCAGTGGTGAGAGCAAGATCGACGCAGAAGAAGTCGATAAGCCAGGATCCATTGGGAGTCCTGCCAGCGAGCATTAAATCGATCGTTAACAGTCAATCCTTTTGATTTCATGACCTTTTTCCTCAATACCGGAAAGAGACAGATTGATTTATCTGTTCCGGTATGCATGGGAATAATCAATGCGACTCCTGATTCGTTTTCTGACGGATCTGAGCTTGCGAAAAATTCCGAAGACAAATTCGTAGTCGATATCGATAAAGCACTGTTTCGGGCGGAGTCGTTTCTACAGCAGGGTGCGTTAATTGTCGATGTTGGAGGTGAGTCTACCCGCCCGGGAGCCATCGAAATATCTGTAGAAGAAGAACTAGATCGAGTAATTCCAATTATCCAAGCAATAAACGCTAACCTGGATCTTTGTATTTCCGTAGATACCAGTTCTGCACAAGTAATGACCGAAGCTATTAACGCTGGCGCAGAAATAGTTAACGATATTCGCGCTTTATCAAGTGCTAATGCGCTATCGGTCGTTGCCGATTCTCAAGTAGCAGTTTGTCTCATGCATATGCAAGGTCAACCTCGAACTATGCAGCAATCTTATGGCTATGATGATGTGATAGAGGAGGTCCGCAGATTTCTGGAGACTCGAGTTGTAGCCTGCAAGAGTGCAGGAATTTCTTCCGAGAGAATTTTAATCGATGTTGGTTTTGGTTTTGGTAAATCCCTCGATCAAAATTTCAAATTGCTCAAATGCCTAACTCATTTCAAAACTCTTAATCTTCCGATAGTTGTGGGCATATCGCGAAAATCCATGATTGGAAGTCTGGTAAACCGGCCACCCCGGGAGTGTGTCGCAGGCTCTATCGCAGCAACAATTCTGGCCTTGGAAAACGGTGCAAATATCGTGCGTACTCACGATGTGGCTGCCACGGTCGATGCAATTAGAGTACACTCGACATATATACTAGCGTAAGCGCTATAGTAGGTCTTTTATGAACAAGTATTATTTCGGCACAGATGGGATACGTGGCACCGTTGGTAATCCACCAATAACACCGGACTTTATGTTAAAGCTCGGCTGGGCTGCAGGCAAAGTATTTGCCAGTAAGGGTAATGGCCGAAATAAAATCCTTATAGGCAAAGACACGCGAATTTCCGGCTACATGTTCGAAGCCGCTCTAGAAGCTGGTGTTACTGCAGCGGGGGTAGATATTAATTTAACCGGACCTATGCCTACTCCTGCTATCGCATACCTCACTCGAACTTTGCGAGCGCAGGCTGGAATCGTCATTAGCGCATCTCATAATTCCTTTGAAGACAATGGTATTAAGTTTTTTTCCAGTGAGGGAACTAAGCTCCCCGACGATTTGGAATTCGCCATTGAAGATTTATTAGATAAAGAGGTCGCAACAGTTAATGCACAGTCACTAGGTAAAGCGTCTCGCATCAGCGATGCAGCAGGGCGTTACATCGAATTTTGTAAAAGCTCTGTTGATTCATCATTAAAGTTTAATGGGTTAAAAATTGTTGTTGATTGTGCCCATGGTTCAACGTACCACATCGCACCAGCAGTGTTTGAAGAGTTAGGCGCGAAAGTAAAATCAATTGGTGTTTCTCCTGATGGATTAAACATAAACGAAAATAGCGGATCTACTTCACCACAAACGCTTGTAGAAACAGTGTTAGCAGAAGAGGCTGATCTTGGCATAGGATTCGACGGTGATGGTGATCGTGTCATCATGGTTGATCATCTAGGAAATATTGTGGACGGAGATGAGATTCTTTACGTGATTGCTCGAGATCTGCGTCGACAAAGCATTGAGTTTGGGGGCGTAGTTGGAACGGCGATGAGTAATTTAGGATTAGAGTTAGCATTGGATGCATTAGACGTCCCTTTTGTGCGCGCTCCAGTTGGCGATCGTTATGTTATGAAAGAAATGTTAGATAGGGATTGGTACTTAGGTGGTGAAAACTCCGGCCACATAGTTTGCCTCAGCATTACATCTACGGGAGACGGAATCATATCTGCACTTCAAGCTCTTGCTGCCATCGTAAACTGCGAACAACCATTGAGTGATTTGTGCAGTAAGATGCGCAAACTCCCGCAATCCATGGTAAATATAAAAGTCGCGAATGTTGTTGATATTACCCAGAACAAAACTGTGCAATCGGCTGTTTCCGACGTGGAATCAAAGCTAGGTAAAAATGGCAGAGTATTGTTGAGGCCTTCTGGAACAGAGCCGGTTCTTAGGGTCATGGTTGAGGGCGAAGATATCGATGTAGTAGATAAACTCGTTCATGAACTTTCTGAGGTTGTTGCTACTGAATTCGCCAGCTAGCTCTCAGCCCTAATCATTGCAAGACCCCTACTTCTTAGTTAGTATTGGCGCCCGTTTTTAGTGGCCATGAGCTACTATTTACTGGTAATAAGCTAATCCCTGGTTGAAAGGTGTGAATCCATGCGGCAGAAGCTAGTTGTTGGAAACTGGAAAATGCATGGGGACCGAGATCTAGTTAACAGACTGGTCGAGGGCATCATTGCCGGTCGTTCGCAGATAAGCGAAACGGTGGAAATAGGGATATGCCCAACCTATATTCATATTGAACAGGCTGCTAAGCTCCTAATAGCAGCAAACCTTAAAATAGGACTGGGCGCGCAGAACGTATACTACGAAGAAAAAGGAGCATATACAGGCGAAGTTTCGGCACCAATGTTAGCGCAACTAGGGGTTTCACTAGTAATTGTTGGCCATTCCGAGCGCCGAGAGTTGTTTGCGGAATCTGATGCTCTAATAGTTGAGAAATTTAAGGCAGTACAAGCAAACAATATGACGCCTATACTTTGTATTGGTGAGTCTCTTGAGCAAAGGGAACAAGGAATCATGGAAGATATTGTTTTAGCCCAACTTGGTGCAGTGATTTGCGAAGTAGGCATTGATGCGTTTAACAAGGCCGTTATTGCTTATGAACCAATCTGGGCAATTGGTACGGGCAAAACAGCAAC
>DFQD01000085.1:3821-10814 GCA_002377605.1 Gammaproteobacteria bacterium UBA3498
CCAGATAAGGCGCAAGAGGTTCATCGAATTATACGTGAATATATAGCCGATCAAGATAAGGAGGTCGCTGCAGCCATCAAAATTCTTTACGGTGGAAGTGTAAAGAGTGGTAACGCTAGAGAATTGTTTGATCAAGCTGATATTGATGGTGGCTTGGTAGGGGGAGCCTCATTGGAGGCTGCAGAATTTATTTCAATCTGTAAGAGCGCGGATTTAGAATTATGCAAACACTAGTTGTCGTTGTACATGTTATTACTGCCATCGTTATTGTTGGATTGGTATTGCTGCAACAAGGTAAAGGTGCAGACGCGGGGGCCTCATTTGGTGCAGGGGCATCACAAACCGTTTTTGGATCTTCAGGGAGTGGTAACTTTTTGGTCAGAGCAACAACTGTTGCGGCAGTGATCTTTTTCGTTACTAGTCTTTCATTAGCAATCTTTGCTAGCAACAACGCAGGGGTTGGTTCAACAATCGGATTGCCAGTGGTTGACCAAGAACTTCTGGAAGAGACAATCTCTCAGCAATCGGATGTGCCAGCTTTAGAAGAAGAGCAGCCAGTTTCTAGTCAAAGCGATGTGCCTTCTTTGCCAGACAATAACTAAAAGAATTGCCGAAGTGGTGGAATTGGTAGACACGCTATCTTGAGGGGGTAGTGAGCTTAGCTCGTGCCGGTTCAAGTCCGGCCTTCGGCACCAAAATCTCTTAATCACCTAAAGAAAATGAAATCACGGCTGAACGCTCAATCGATGGAGGGATCTGCATAAGTCAACGCTAGAACAGCAAATGCAGTGGCGGCGTCGGTTAACATGAATCCTCGTTCGGACGTTGGCTCATGCTCTTTGTTTAGTGACGAGGCAGGCCAGTAGCCTTCAGTTGGATTCTGGTTTTTCACCAACCAATCGAGAGCCTTACCGAGATTCTTTTCGCTGGGCGAAACGCCGGATTTCTGGAGAGCGAACGCGATCAATCCGGTAGCATAGGCATCGCTTCCGGGAGCAGGGCGGTATCCGTCCTCTCTATCCCACGACCCCAATGAGGTGAGACTCCAGCCGCCATCGTTATTCTGCAGGTGCAAGATTCCATCGGCGATGAGTCGGCTTTGTTCTTCCGTAAGCAGACCCGACAACTCGGAGGAGGCCCACAGCAACATGACCCGGTCGAAGGGCGAGCGGTCTGCGTAATTCTCAAGTAAATACTCCCTGAGCGATGCAAGCTGACCCTCGATCTCAGTGGAACTTGCGTACTGATCCGGAGCAATGCCGACGGCAATGGCGGCCAGCGCAGCGCCGAAGTAGGCCGCGCCCTCCGATTCCCAGGGGGCGAGGTCGAAGTACAACCAAGCCCAAGCACCAGTTCCGTCGCCCCGGGTAAACTGGAGCTTCCACAGGTTCTCGAATGCCTTTTTTGTTTCAGCGTTCAGATGCCCTTCCCGTGCGTCACGACTGGAGAGGACCAGCGCGTTCAGGATCGACTCGGTGCCTCTCGACTCACTCGACTTGGGAAGACCGAATCTCTGATCGGGGTAGTAAGGATTGGTCTCATTCCACAAGGCCACGCGCGTGGAAACGTCATCTTGCAGCTCCGTTTCTGGAAAGGTAAGGGTAGTCTCCCCGAGAGCAGCTCGCAGCGCGGGGCGAGCCAGTGCGTATGGCACCGTTGTGTGACAGGAAGCGCAGGATGTATCGTGGTCGCGGTCTGAGACGGACCAGTTTTTCCACCAGATTGCTCGATCATCGAGGTAGGTAGCTGCAGCCTTCTGATCCCAGGCGGCCGACCGGGCAGTAGGCTCCTGTGAATTGACCCGCGAGAATCCGAGAGTGCAGCACACCCCGAGTGCACATAATAAAGTTGTTCTGATCATGACTTCTCTCCGGCTGCTGGAATCAAGTATCAGCATGCATGCTCCTGAGAGCATTTACAATGCAACATTAGTAAATGGGTTTAGAGAAAAAATAGTAGCTTCTAGTGTATTCTTCGAAAATATACCAGAAGTTACTTTTCTTTTGCCCTGATGTTTAGCCTTAGACCTTGATCTCATTCTCGGCGAGCTCCAGATAATCACCTTCTGTTAGATCGCCAAGACTCAATCTGCCAATTTGCTCTAGGTGCAGTGTTTCAATGTCCAGATCCACCGAAGACAATATATCCTTGATTTCGGAGATATGGGTCTGATTCATGCTGAGTAACAATGTTTTTTCATCCTGTTCTTGGATGTTAATTTTTGGACCAATCTGATTTTCTGAAAATACTAAGCACGCTTCCTTTGCTTGCCTAAGTTGAACATCGCTAATGATATTTTTTGATTTTGCTTGATAAACACACGATTTTTTTGACAACTTCCGCTGCATTCTAGTTGTCCAGTGGGCGTCATCACTTAGTAGCACTAAACCGGTTAGCTCAGCCCCCAGAACATTTGCGAAATAATAATAGCGATCTTCCGATCGATTTTTCACGAGCTCTAAAACTGAGGTGTATTGTGTGTCTTTCGTTTTACATATGTAAGATGCAGGCTTATGTAGCAGAACATAATGGTACGCCGCGATCGAGATCGGCTTGCCATCGAAAATCACGAGACTGGTGTCAGCGATCTCAGAATTGGGGTCAGTGATCACGTCGCCGTCAACAGAGACACGCCCTTTCCGAATAAAAAACTTAGCTTGGTTGCGGCTCATTGCAACAGAAAGAGATAAAAACTTACTTAGACGCATGACAATAGTTTCTTTTTATATTCACTGAAGAGGGCGAAGTTACTTAAGAGTTTCTAGAAAGTAATATCTAAGACCGAATTAACAGAAATTATTGTGCATGGACATTACGTTGGCGCAATTCCTTTGCACGATTTACTACCCAAGGATCATTCATTATTGCTCTAGCAGTCGCCGCAACCTCGCTCTGTGTCATAATATTTAAATTATCGATGGCCAGATTTCCCGAGTTGGTGTTGAAAGTAATTCCGGCTTCAACCTGTTCCAATACATAATCACTTAAGCCACTGGGCAAGTTCGCAGATTGTAAACGCCCAGCAAGCACAGGCGCGTTTGACGTTATAGTGCGCAGAGTGTGAACGCCGCGCGATAATTCTCGAATAGGATTAAGATTTGCATAAAAAGAGTTGAGTTCAACAACTTTGTAATTTCGCCAGTCAGTCGGATTACAGATATGCAATTCTGAATTTTCTTTTATGAAGTCACAGTCGTGTGCCCAGAGTCGTGCCACATCATCATCTTCAATCGCATCAAGGGCATCGCGAATATTTACTATAGAAGGAAGAAAGACTTCAGGGGTCTCTATTGCTTCCTCTGCAGCTTGTGGCTCATTGCTAATATCTGTTACTTCCTGCTCTGCAACTTCAACAAGATCTGGAGGAATGTTTTTTATCACTTGATCAATGAGATCTGACTCCGGGATTTCTTCTATTTCTGCGACCTCTTCAATTAATTCTCCTTCGGCCAGTTCCTTCGGTTCCAAAATTTCTTCAACTTTTTCGAGCAATGGGTTTTTCGGTATTAATTGGATTTCCAGAAAGTCAGGATTGGGCTCTGACTCGAGCGACAAGCGTGAATTCAAAACCAGACTACCCAATGTGACATGCGCAAATATGCTAATTGTTACAGCGATGAGCTGTATTTTACTTTCATTGGAAGTTTGTGAGAATTTAACCTTATCCTTAACAAAGAATGATGACTCCTCGATATGGAGAGAATCGTTTACCGCTTCCAGAGCAAAATCTGGCGAATCGCTAAGGATCACAGTTGGTTCCGATTCCAGCTCGATTGTTAGCTCGTCATCTTGCCAGCTCATTTAGTGACCTTATTGTTCTCAAAGCTTGATTTAGGGTCAGTTGGAAAACCTTTCCAGATTTTCCAGTATGTTGTTGTTTAGCTTTTCTCGCAATTTTTCTTTATTTCTTTTGCCGGAATATTCCAAAGCCCATATATGCAAGCCCAATGGATAATAAAGGGTTGATATAGTTAAAAAACGTCCACGGAGCAAACTCTAAGGGCGACATACCGAGCACCCCTGTGATAAATGCGCCCGAAGTTGTCCATGGGATAAGCGATGTACTGAGAGTGGCTCCTTCTTCCAGGCATCGTGACAACATGTGTTTCTCCAGCCGATCTTTTTCATAGGACTCTTTGAATATTTGACCGCCGAATATTATGGAGAGATACCCTTCACCCATGCTCATGTTGGTGACGACGCCAGTGCCAATAGTGGTCGCCATTAAACTTGCGGAACGTTTAATGCGTTTCAGTAGGCCTCTTAGTAGTACTCGTACGAAGCCCGCACGATCGAGGATACCACCAAGCGATAACGCGATTAGTGCGAGTGACATCGTCCACATCATGCTTGTTATGCCGCCTCGGCTAAGGAGAGTATCGAGTTGTTCAACCCCCGTATTTGCGATATATCCTGTATGTAGGCTATTCAGCACCTCCGTAATGGTTCGATCTTGCGTCACGACTGCTAGAAACACAGCGGTCGCGACGCTGGCCAGCATGCTCGCTTCGGCAGGTGTTCGTTTGAGACTGAGGACAAGTAATACAATTAACGGCAAGAGTGTCAGCGGGCTGATAGCGAATTCGATCTCTAGCTGCTGACTTAGTGTCAATAATTCTGTAGCAGAGAGTGTCTGGCCGCTGTAGTAGAGCCCGACAAACATAAAAGCAATAAGACTGATGATGTATGTCGGGACGGTTGTATACAGCATCGATTTGATATGAGAGTAAAGATCCGTATCGGCACTCATGGCTGCGAGATTGGTTGTGTCTGAAACAGGCGACATCTTGTCACCAAAGCTTGCTCCGGAAACAATCATGCCGACCACAATTGGCAGTGGAATACCTAGCACGCCGCCCAGGCCCATTAGGACGACTCCGATCGTAGCGATTGTCCCCCATGCCGTTCCAGTCGCAAGCGACATTAGACTGCATAGCACCAGCCCAGCAGGTAGAAAGAAGGTAGGATGGAGTAAATCTAGGCCATAGTATATGAGGCCGCCAATTGTCCCGCTTTCGATTAATGCCGCGACGAGGATACCAATCAGGAAAAAAATAAAGATCGCTCCCAGACCTTTCTCAATTCCTGAGATCATCGCGGATTTAATCTTCTGATAGCTGAATCCTAGCCACCAAGAGTTACCTGCAACCCATACGACTGCGATTACCAGAAGGCTATGAAGGCTGATATTCAACCATAGCATGCCACTAATCACGGTAACGATGACTCCACCAAAACAGATTAGTGAATGCAAAAAGCTGGGTTCTTGTGAGTCTTCCATAGGTTCACGTCCTGTATAGCGAAAATCTATCTCGGCATATGTTTATTCAAGGAGCCAAACTGGATCTGGCTTGTGTTCCCCAATGCCCAGCAACCTGGGTGACTATATACAGAGACTCGTATGTACCGATTGGTTCGTTTTTATCATTAAATCTTTGGAATACGGTATTGATATGAATTTTTCCTGGAGATACGAGTATTGCTTCTCTTTCTAGCCAATGGCTATGATCCCACCCAGTTCTTGGTAAGCGTTCGAATGTAGCCTCTCTTTTAAATTCTTCTGCGTTTTCCCAAACGGTTACATCACCGCTGGCAAATCTAACATGTGGGTAGTTTAGGGTTGCAGCCCACGCTTCCATGTTTCTGCTATTAAAAGCAGCCATGAATTCATCAAGCGCAGACATCGCACTACTAATTGCTTGTGCATCTTCATCATGGCTTTGCGCCTTTAATGTGCCGCTGGCAAGAATATGAGAGCAGATAAAGATTAGGACTATTTTCTTAGTACGGTTCATGGATATTTCCTATATAAAGAGGCAAGAAAAGATTCATAGAGTGCTATTTTAGCAGGCCTAAGAAAGTTAAAGACCGAGCTAAAACTTGTTAAGAAGGATCTATTCTTAGGAGGCGGGGTAGTTAAATTGGGTTAATAACCATAAGTAACTGATTCCGAAGGCCACTCAAGCCTGGCCTTCGGAGCCAATCTAATCCAGAAACATTATCCAAGATGACGCAACTTATCTACTGCGAAGCAAAGGTAGTCAATTAGCCCTTTAGCTAACTGATACGAATACCCTAACTTTGCTGCGAACTCGCTACTCCATTAGCTTAAAGTCGATAACGTATACCTAGCTGCTGGAAGATATCCGTGAGACCAGCCCTCTGGAAAAGCTAGATATCCACATACCGGCAGCCCCAATCGCTATCCCATCTATGATTGCATTTAGGTAACTACCAATAGCAGGGATTAAATCTAAATTATCTGCTGCGACTGGAGCTGCGACAGCAGCTATCAAATATGCTGTGCGCTCCATAATCTCTTCTGCCGGATTCAAATAGCCTGAAACTAGGCCCAAAGCTAGAAGGGCTAGCCCGGTGTACGGAATTTCTACTATCGCTGCGATAACGGCAACAACTAGTAAAAGCAACATTAGAATTCTATCGGAGTCCATATTTATCGCCTCTT
Organism: Gammaproteobacteria bacterium UBA3498; assembly: GCA_002377605.1. Classification (GTDB taxonomy): domain Bacteria; phylum Pseudomonadota; class Gammaproteobacteria; order Pseudomonadales; family Pseudohongiellaceae; genus UBA9145. Next base: position 10,288 of record DFQD01000085.1, read on the forward strand.
ATTATTAAAATGGGTAGGTAGAGAACAATACTTACCAATGCCAAGACTATAGAAATTTCAAGAGATTTAAAGGATTAATTTCTCCTGGATGTATTCTTTTTTGTCGCAGAATAAATCATGGCGTGAAGTCCAAAGCTTCATTGTGAAATTTTATATATATTAGGTGGTTAAATGAGAGTGATCATATATGCGTATGGAAGCTGTTGATTGTCAAAAATCTAATATGGATTGTGTTTATGGCAGCCGCACTGGTAGATAGATTAACTAGAATTCCGGGATAATTGGCCAGATGTTGAATTTAGTTCTAGCATTTCGATAATTTTCTCGTTTAGAGATATCCCCCAAATCCCCGCAAAGCCGCGTAAACTCTTGACCCTGGGCCCATGTCCTCCTTATAATGCGCAGCCCTTGTGAGATTGTGACTGTGGAAAATTGAGTCACGATAATTTCCCGTAAAAACAATGGGTTAGGGTGGTTCTGGTGCGGGGTGGAGCAGTCTGGCAGCTCGTCGGGCTCATAACCCGAAG
>DFQD01000085.1:11102-19336 GCA_002377605.1 Gammaproteobacteria bacterium UBA3498
AGCTCGTCGGGCTCATAACCCGAAGGTCGTAGGTTCAAATCCTGCCCCCGCTACCAATATTTTATGATTGATTTCCAAGAGGAAATTAGTCGGAAAAATAGCTTCGCACTGGGCCCTGAAAGGCCTCAAGAGTGGAGAATTCGAGAGTGGGCCTATGGCCCATTTTTTGTATCCGCAGTTTTTGGTGAAAAGTTTTCGAAAAAGAAAACTTTATAGGAACAATATTGGAGCGATGTGAAGAGTAGTGTTGCGCTGGTAACAGAATTGATTGAACCAACAGTTTCAGCCTTTGGTTTGGAATTATGGGGAATCGAACATATTCAACAGGGAAAGTACTCGCTACTGAGAATTTATATCGAGAGCGAAGCCGGAATCACAATCGAGGACTGCGAAAAAGTCAGTCGGCAAGTAAGTGCGATATTTAACGTAGAAGATCCTATATCAGGTGAATACACCTTAGAAGTTTCTTCTCCAGGATTAGACAGGCCTTTGTTCACCGCAAAGCAGTTTGAGCAGTTTATAGGTAGTGAAGCGAATATGCGGACTCGCCATCCTGTTGAAGGAAGACGTAAATTTAAAGGATTAATAACAGGCGTTAATGAAGATTTTGTTGCGCTAAATGTCGATGGATTAAATTTTGATCTTGAAGTTGGAAATGTAGAAAAAGCGAATATCGTTTCTGAATAGAACAATCTATGCTCTGGAAGTGGAACCCGTATATGGGTTTTGAGTAAGGTGACATGATTATGATGAGTAAAGAAATATTGATGGTTGCAGACGCTGTCTCGAATGAGAAGGGTGTTTCTCGTGCCGTGATTTTCGAAGCAATCGAATCTGCTCTGGCTACGGCTACTAAAAAACTCTACGATCGAGAAGAAATTGAATGTCGAGTTTCTGTAGATCAAGACACTGGCGAGTACGAAACTTTTCGTGTTTGGACAGTGGTAGATGAAGAAGAGTATTTGGAAGAAGGTTCTCAGTATACTCTCGAACAGGCCGCGGAGAGAGATAAAGCCCTTGTTATTGGGGATACCTGGGAAGAAAAAATCGACAACGTTGAATTTGGTCGAATTGCCGCCCAAACTGCGAAACAAGTCATCGTTCAAAAAGTCAGAGAAGCTGAACGTGAAATAGTCATTTCTGAATATGATGATCGAGTCGGTGAACTCGTTGCAGGAACAGTTAAGAAAGTCACCCGTGACAACATAATCTGTGATCTTGGTAACAACGCGGAAGCATTGCTGCCTCGAGATCAGATGATCCCAAGAGAAACTTTTCGAATTGGGGATCGAATGAGAGCACTTTTAACAGAAGTTCGTTCTGAGCAACGAGGACCTCAATTGTTCCTGAGCCGCACATCTCCAGAAATGCTGATAGAACTTTTTAAGATTGAAGTCCCAGAAATTTCTGAAGAAGTTATTGAGATTAAAGCAGCTGCCCGCGATCCAGGATCGCGGGCAAAGATTGTTGTAAGCACAAACGATGGCCGCATTGATCCTGTTGGAGCATGTGTTGGGATGCGAGGCTCTCGCGTGCAAGTAGTTTCCAATGAATTGGCCAACGAACGGATCGACATTATTCTTTGGGATGACAATCCTGCTCAGTTAGTAATCAACTCCATGGCGCCAGCCGAAGTTGCTTCAATCATAGTTGAAGAAGACAGCCAAACGATGGACATAGCTGTTGAAGAAGAAAACCTTGCTCAGGCAATTGGGCGCAACGGTCAAAATGTCCGACTCTCAAGTGAGTTGACTGGCTGGACTATTAATGTGATGAGCGAAGAAGAAGCTGCAGCTAAACAGCAACAAGAGGCTAGTAATTTTATTGAACTGTTTATGGAAAAGCTCGATGTTGATGAAGAAGTAGCTGAAGTACTCGTGCAGGAAGGATTCACATCACTTGAAGAAATAGCCTACGTACCTCTTGATGAAATACTTGGTATTGAAGGATTCGACGAGGAGATTGCAAACGAATTACGTAATCGAGCTAAGGACGCACTATTAACTCAGGCAATCGCTTCGGAGGAAGATCTCTCTTCTGCGAATATTGCCGATGATCTATTGAACTTGGAAGGTATGGACGATGCACTGGCCTTGGCCCTAGCTAAGATAGGAATTCTCAGCATGGAGGATCTGGCAGAACAGTCGATTGATGAATTAATGGGAATTGACAACATGGATGAAGAAAGGGCGGGCAAGCTAATTATGACCGCCCGTGCACCCTGGTTTGAGGAAGAGTAGTCATTGCGTTATTGGAGTGACTAGGAGTAATTTAATGGCAGAAGTAACTATCAGTGAATTAGCCAAGACTGTCGGTGTATCGGTAGATAAACTCTTGTCTCAAATTAAAGAGGCAGGTTTGCCGCATTCGAAGCCAGATGAGCTAATTTCTAATGCTGACAAAAATACGCTTCTAGTCTTTTTGCGTCGCAGTCATGGTGATCGCGAAGCTACTGTCTCCACGCCCAAGAAAATTACTCTAAAGCGAAAAACTGTCGGAACATTGAAGTCTGCTTCGACTCATGGTCGCGGTAAAACTGTAAACGTTGAAGTGCGAAAGAAGCGTACTTACGTTAAACGTAACGTGGCAGAAACTCCTCCGCCAGATGAAGTGGCAGAACAGGAAGAAGTTCCAACAGTTGCTACAGAAGTCGCAGAAGCACCTGTAATTGAAGTGCCTTTGGATGAACAGAAGGCACTAGAGAAAGCAGAGGAAGAAACCAAAGTTGCAGAAGCTGATATTGAAGTAGATGTAGCTGATAAAGCTGCGCTAGCTCAAGACATACCTCCGCCAGAAACAGATGCCGGACGACCTTCAAAAGCAGCACTGAAACGGAAAGCAGCTCCTCGGGATGATGCGGATGATCCAGTGGAGAAGAAAAAGGCTCATCTCCGTAACAAGGCAAAAGCGCAGGCTCCAAAACGTCAATCGAAAACTATTCATGTCAATGACGATTTTGTTCTCGAGGGTGATGAATTTGATGAAATGGCTGGACGTGGTCGCCGTGGTGGTGGTCGCAAAACGAAAGCAAAACTGAGCGCGCAGCAGCACGCTTTTGCAAAACCCACTGAATTTATCTCTCGAGAAATTCTTATAGGGGAGGCGAATTTAGTTTCTGACTTAGCGAATAAGATGTCTGTTAAGTCTGCCGAAATCATCAAAATCCTGTTCAATATGGGTGTGATGGCAACCATTAATCAGGTCTTAGATCAGGACACTTCAACTCTCCTAATTGAAGAATTAGGCCATACCGCTAGATTTGTTTCTGAAGATGCTATCGAAGAAGAACTGGCGGAATCAGTTGCGACCAATGAAGGTAAGGTTGAAGTTAGTCGAGCCCCTGTTGTTACCGTAATGGGCCATGTAGATCACGGTAAAACTTCATTACTAGATTACGTTAGAAAAGCATCGGTTGCTTCTCATGAGGCCGGCGGAATTACGCAGCATATCGGTGCATATCATGTTGAAACCGAGCACGGAATGATCAGCTTTCTCGATACCCCGGGCCATGCGGCTTTCACAGCCATGCGTTCCCGCGGTGCTCAGGCGACAGACGTTATTGTACTAGTAGTTGCGGCGGATGATGGAGTTAAGCCTCAAACTGAAGAAGCAGTTCAACATGCCAAAGCAGCTGAAGTACCTCTCGTAGTTGCTATCAATAAGGTGGACAAGGAAGGGGTAGATCCAGATCGAGTTAAGAACGAACTTTCGGCGCTCGAAGTTATTCCAGAAGATTGGGGTGGCGATGTCCAATTTGTCGAAGTTTCTGCGATAACTGGTCAAGGCGTAGAAAATCTTCTCGAGGCCATCCTCTTGCAGGCAGAACTACTAGAGCTTAAAGCCTATAGCGATGTTCCTGGCCAAGGCATGGTTATTGAATCTCGACTTGATAAAGGCCGGGGTCCTGTTGCTTCGGTACTAGTGCAAAATGGAACACTCAACTCAGGTGATATCGTATTGGCTGGCCATGAGTACGGACGAGTGCGAGCTTTGGTGGATGAAAATGCCAAGAGCGTGGACTCGGCTGGTCCGTCAATACCAGTTGAAATTCTCGGACTTAATGGAGTGCCTGATGCTGGTGATGAATTTGTTGTTGTGTCAGATGAAAGAAGTGCGAGAGAAGTAGCTGAGTTTAGACGTACGCGTCATAAAGACTCACTGCAGGCTAAACAGCAAACTTCAATGATAGAAAATATGTTTGCTGGCCTAGGTAGTGACCAGAAGAAAATTTTCAATGTCATTCTTAAGGCCGACGTACGTGGCTCCCTTGAAGCCATTAGTGGATCATTGCTGAAACTTGGAACTGAAGAAGTCGACGTAAACATTGTGGGTGCCGGTGTGGGTGGAATATCAGTGAACGATGCCCATTTGGCAACAACATCTAATGCCATGATTGCTGGCTTTAATGTTCGAGCTGATAAGACTGCCCGAGAGATCATTGAAAATGAAGGATTGCAGATGCGTTATTACAACGTAATTTACGATGTAATCGACGATGCAAAACAAATCATGGGTGGATTGCTAACCCCAGAAATCCGCGAAGAAATTATTGGCATTGCTGAAGTAAGAGATGTATTTAATTCACCCAAGTTCGGACAAATCGCAGGAAGCATGGTGATCGAAGGCACTGTTTATCGTAGCAAGCGAATTCGTGTTCTGCGGGATAATGTAGTTATCTATGAAGGTGAACTAGAATCACTGCGTCGATTTAAAGACGATGCAATGGAAGTGAGAAACGGCATGGAATGCGGTATCGGCGTTCGCAACTACAATGATGTAAAAGTCGGTGACAAGATCGAGGTGTATGAGACTACCGAAGTCGCCAGAAGTTTATGAGGAATATCTGAATGACGGATATGTCTTCAAGGGTTCAGCGAGTCGCTGATCAGATTCAACGAGAATTAGCTACGCTAATTCAATTAGAAGTAAAAGACCCGCGGATTGGAATGGTTTCCATTACCGGTGTCAATGTGAGTAGAGATCTTGCTTATGCAAAAATCTTTGTCACCATATTGAATACATTAAGTGATGAAGGAGAAGTAAATGAGTCTATCTTGTCTGAGCCAGGAGAGTTGGACAAACTAGAAATAGAAGAAAATTTGAAAGCACTAAAAAAGGCTTCTGGATTTCTTCGAACTATGTTGGCTAAGCGACTAAGAATTCGCTCAGTGCCGAAGTTAGAGTTTCACTATGACGGCAGCATAGAAAGAGGCCAACAATTGTCTTCGCTAATAGATGACGCGTTGGCGGAAGATCGGAAACTACACTCTGATGATTAAGATGGCTTATGCTGAGTTAAGTGCAACTAAGAGCAGGAGCTGGCAGTGAGCAGGCGGCGCCGAAACAGAGGGAGAAGTATTAATGGCATTGTCCTTTTAAACAAAGCCTGCGGACTGAGCTCAAATGCCGCGCTGCAGCAGGTAAAAAAGCTTTATGAAGCGAATAAAGCAGGGCATACGGGGAGTCTCGATCCCTTGGCAACAGGAGTTTTGCCATTATGTTTAGGCGAAGCGACTAAAGTTTCTCAGTTTTTGTTGGATTCGGATAAGCGATATCAAACAAAGATTAAGCTGGGTGAAAGAACCGATAGTGGAGATAAGACGGGCACAATAATACAAAGTGTTGCGGATTTCAGTGTTTCAGAAGCTGACATTGAAAAAGAATTAGCTGCTTTCCGCGGTGAGATTGAACAATTACCGCCAATGCATTCGGCGCTGAAAGTGGAAGGTGTTCCGCTTTACAAAATGGCGAGAAAGGGCATTGAGATAGAGCGAGAAAAGCGTAAAGTTACAGTATATGAAATAAGCTTACTAAATATTGCGGAAGATGTAATCGAATTAGAAATTGCTTGTAGTAAAGGAACCTATATTCGAACGATCGCAGATGATTTAGGGCAGGCATTAGGTTGTGGAGCTAACATCATCGAACTAAAACGCACCCAGGCAGGTGTGTTTAGAGAAGAAGACTGTAAAGACATAGAAGCCTTAACAGAGTTAAAAATGCAAGGCGGCCTTGAATTCATTGATGATCAATTAATTCCAATGGATCAGGCTATAGCAGAACTACCGGAGGTTAACCTCCCTAGTCTAACTGCCAGTCATTTAAAGAATGGGCAAGCGGTTATTGTAAGACACTTACCAAAAGAAGGTCTGGTGAGATTGTATGAAGAAGAGCAGTTTATCGGCATCGGCTGTATAGACGATGATGGCAAAGTTGCTCCGAGGCGTTTGATAGTTTCTTAATTTTGAAAAAGAAACGAGCAAACATTTAATTACTAGGACAGTATCAGGTAACTATCAATATGCGTGGTTATTCTGATTTTAAAAAGGAAGTTGTATCGCTAAATTTAATATGTTGCACGAAGGTAGAAGACGTGTGAGAGCGATTTTTTAAAATGGCATATTACGGAGAAATAAAATGGCTTTATCAGCTGAACAGAAAGAAACAATCATTAAAGAATATGCATTAGGAGAAGGCGACACTGGCTCACCTGAAGTTCAGGTTGCTCTATTAACTGCAAACATTAATGAATTGCAAGCTCACTTCAAAGAGCATATCCATGACCACCATTCACGACGCGGTTTAATCCGTATGGTGAATAGCAGAAGAAAGTTGCTTGACTATCTTAAGAGGAAAAATGTCGAAAGATATTCTTCTCTAGTTCAACGACTAGGACTGCGTCGGTAGTTTTTTATTTAATTAGTATTTATTACTGGGACGCTGCGTTCGACGTAGGAATCAGGCGCACGTTTTGAATTAGTAGGAAAAGAGAATATGTTTAATCCAGTAACCAAAACCTTTCAATATGGAAATCAAACAGTAACACTAGAAACAGGCAAAATTGCCAGACAAGCTACAGGCGCTGTCGTAGTAAAAATAAATGATATTCAAGTGCTGGCAACTGTAGTTGGAAAAAAACAAGCTAATCCCGGACAAGGATTTTTCCCCTTAACAGTTAACTATCAGGAAAAAACCTACGCCGTAGGAAAGATACCAGGCGGCTTCTTTAAACGAGAAGGCCGTCCAACAGAAAAAGAAACTCTGACTTCGCGTTTAATTGACAGACCAATCAGGCCTCTTTTTCCAAAGGGGTTCATGAATGAGGTACAGGTTATTTGTACTGTTACCTCAGGTGGTAAAGATGAAGATCCGGATATAGCTTCAATGATCGGCGCATCCGCGGCCTTGGCTATTTCAGGAATACCGTTCGCAGAGCCAATTGGTGTTGCCAGAGTCGGCTATGACGCCGAAGTTGGTTATACCTTGAACCCAAGCTACGAACAGTTAGAAAACTCACTGCTTGATATGGTTGTAGCAGGAACTCAATCTGCCGTATTGATGGTGGAATCAGAAGCTAAGCAACTAACAGAGGATCAAATGTTAGGAGCTGTTCTCTATGCTCATCAGGAAATGCAGGTTGTGATCAATGCAATTAATGAGCTCAAAGCAGAAGCTGGTAAGGAGCCATGGGATTGGCAGCCACCTGAAGAAAACACAACTCTTAAGAATGCGATCGCCGAGAAGTTCGGTGTAGGTGTGGCTTCTGCTTATCAAGTTTCTGAAAAGATGAAGCGCTATGATGCTGTTGATGAACTTCGGCAAAAAGCTGTTGCTGAATTAGCAGATGAAGAGGCAGGCGTCAGCGAAGGTGAAATAGCTGAAGTATTTGGTGCTTTAGAAAAGAGCACCGTGCGAAACCGCATTCTAGACGGCGAGCCACGTATCGACGGTCGCGATACAAAGACAGTTAGAAATATCCATGTAGAAACCGGTGTTCTACCAAAAGCTCACGGTTCTGCATTGTTTACTCGTGGCGAAACTCAAGCTTTGGTTGTAACGACTTTGGGCCCAGTGCGCGATGCGCAGATCATCGAAGATCTTAGTGGCTCTAGGAAAGATCCTTTTATGTTGCATTACAACTTCCCTCCATTTTCAGTTGGTGAAGCTGGCTTCATGGGTGGACCAAAGCGCCGTGAAATCGGACACGGTCGTTTAGCTCGTCGTGGTGTAGCGGCGGTAATGCCAGCGGAAGAAGATTTCCCATATGCCATTCGCGTGGTTTCGGAAATCACTGAATCAAACGGTTCATCATCGATGGCTAGTGTTTGTGGTAGCAGCTTATCCATGATGGATGCAGGTGTACCAGTATCTGCACCAGTTGCTGGGATCGCTATGGGGCTTATAAAAGAAGGCGAGCGCTTCGCGGTACTCACTGACATCCTCGGTGATGAAGA
>DFQD01000096.1 GCA_002377605.1 Gammaproteobacteria bacterium UBA3498
CCCCTAAATAATTACTGAAAGATGCAACCAAAAGCGATAAGCCAAGCATAAGAAATAATGAAGGCATTTCAACTTGCTTTGCCTTATCAATTCCTTGCAGCGACTTCATCACTTCATCCAATCCTTGATCGTCAGTCCGAAGAAAACGATCTAGTTGAGGCTTAAAAGGCTTAAGTGCAAGGATCACTACCAGCCAAATAGAGTAGCAAACTGCCCCCATAAGCAAGGTATATGTCATTGCTTCGTCACTAACAGATAATGCTTCCTTAACAGCTACGAAGTTCTGTGTTCCGCCGGTCCAACCAGCAGACATAGTTGCAAATGTGAGAGGAGTTTCATTACCAAGAAATTCCTGCATCAACTGTTGTGTGAATATAAACCCCAACATGATTGAAAAAGTTGATGCTAAAAAAAGAGCAATCAAGCGAATTCCAAGCTTGCGAATGATCACAAGATTAAATTTTAAAGACATGAGAAAAAGCATGGCAGGAATCAAATTATCTCTTAGTGATTCTCTTGCCTCTCGCACTTGATCTGTTAATTGCCAGAGACCAACAGTATAAAGCACCATAGAGGCAAACATGACTAAGACAATCGATGGGAGCCAACGGAAAAAAGCCAAACGATATCTCGTCTCTAGCCAGACAAGAATTCCGCAAAGCCCAAAAATGACCGCTACAAACTCAAACCCCTGTGTGATCATAAATGGATATTTACTAAACTTAAGCGGTTAATAGAAAAATCCGCAGGGTTATTAAATTTTCCTGTTTTTACAAAAACAGTACTGCAGAAAATTCATTAATGAGCACTGCGCCAGTTGCCATGAAAACCAAACGGTACACGATGGTCAAGTATGGCTCGAGCAAGAGGGCCGGCGTCAATATTCTCAGCATCAAGAATAATCAGATGGCTTTTGTCAGTTTGTGAATTATAAACAGTAGCGAGCAAATACCCTTCTCCCTCAGGTGAATTAGCCTGCCTCGGCACGAAGACTGGCTCCGAAATCGCGGATCCATTGCCTTCACTAAAAGTTTTAACCTCTCCATTAGTTAAATCTATATGACCAATACCATTGTAGCGGTTTCCTTCCGCGCCGCCGCCAACCACACAGGCAAAATAACCATGACGATAGGAAAGTCCAGCATATCTTTCATCCAATCGGGGAAATTCTGTTCGCATATCATCGAGCTGCTCGACCTTGTAAGTATCGGTATTCGCCGAAAGGTCAAATATCCAGCGGGTTAGTTTCGCAGAGCTCTTCTCTGGATCTGGCTTGGATCCATCCGCATGCGGAAACAGCGGTGCTTCCTCATATTGGCATACCTCGCAGATTATTTTCTCTCCATCGTTATGAGCATTCATGGGATGAAAAACATAAGCCGGATCGCCCTCAAACCAGCGAATATCCTCCACCGTGCCATTTCGAGGCATTATGCCGATATGGCTACTTTTTTTAGCATCCCATGCATAAACCGGCCCGCCTTGCATTGCTCGCTCCATAGAGCCAGTAAGCGGCATGATAGGAAAAATTATATAATCTCGAGTGGTGATAAAATCATGTACCATGGCCGCATAAGGTGCATCAAACCATTCACTCCGAATCAAATTGCCATCTCGGTCCGCTACATGGAATGCCATTCGAGGTGAAATAATTCCATCTGCATTATAGGCAAAGAACAACATCTCCCCAGTTTCTGGATCAATTTTCGGATGCGCCGACATAGCGCCTTTCAGTTTGTTATTGAAGGTCCAGCTTCCTATAGATTCCAGAGTAACAGGGTCCAATTCGAAGGGGGCATTGGATTCAACAAGCGCCAGTAGTTTATTTCCATGCCATATAACATTGGTATTAGCTATGCCGTTGGTTTCAACATCCGCCACTCGAGGGTCATTTTCCATCGGATTCAAAACACCAAAAAGTGATTCACCGGCCTGATTTTCTAAATTCCACTTAACAGTCCGAGCCCAACGATTGCTGTAGGCCACCTTACCCTGATCAATTTGAAACGCATGGACCATTCCATCACCCCCGAACCAGTGATACTGACCACGAGGAGCAAACTGAGGATTAGGTCCATTTCTGTAGAGAGTACCATTCAAGTCTATTGGTAATTCGCCCTCAACAATCAAATCAGGAGCATTACATTCCATCTGTATAGGTGCATATCCACCGATTAGGTTGGGATGGTCTGGAAAAGGCTTAGCCATTTACTTAATCCTAAAGAAGAGTTCATAAATAAAGAAGGCAGAGCCAAAACGCAAATCAGGGTTTTAGCTCTGCCTATTTTTAAGCAAGATGCCAGTCTATTGCTCTGTTGGGTCAGTCCCATCAATAGGTGCACCGGTTCCGGAAGAACCAGCGAAGAGTCTGCGACCATCGGGGAATGTCACTTCGCGGCCATTCGCTTTATTGGTGCCATCAATAGCGCGATAACCCTGAACAACTAATTCGATACCTGGAAGCACAGAATCTTTTCTCCAACCTCGGCGTACCAAGGCACCCGGAGGTCCAGCTTCAATCATCCAGACTTCTTCTATACCGTCTTCATTAGTAACACCTAGGTGTAACCAGGCATGGGGGTTAATCCACTCCATCTTCACTACCTTGCCACGCAAATTGATCGGCTGGGTAGAATCAAATTCACCCGAAAAGGCATGGTGTGCCTGCAGTGATGTAAAGACAAAAAGAGACATGCCCATAGCACCAATTGCACTGATTAGTAATCGCATTCGCATTGGTTTTACCTCTATCGATTTAAATTTAAATTCGTTTGCTAATTATTCCTGATAGTCGGTTTGTTCACCTTCACGCGCATCGAGTGTACGCGCAGCACTTAAAGTATTAGTCATACCATAATTGCCTTCGTGGCATGCATACTCAACAAGCTCATATTGACTATCGTCTCTTATGAAATTGAACATACCACTCCAGGGTTCGGTCCACACAGCTGGATCTTCAACTGTAAATTCATAGCGCAAAGTATCAGGACCGGTGCGAGTAAAACGCTGAGTTAACCTCATATCGGCACTGGATCCGAGATAAGAAGTTCTACCATTAAGATTTCTCACTTCAATTACTAGCGTGTCACCTTCCCAACGACCATGAGAATCTCCAAGCCAAGTTTTAAGTCCATCACCAAAACCTTCGCGAGGCTCAGTAGAAATGATTCGAGTTTCATGAATCATTTCTTTTTGAATCGCGATGTTGCCTGGACTCTGAATAATCTGTAGACCGTTGTTATAAATACTTGGCATCATCATGCCAACTGGCCCACGAGTTATGCAGCGCACATAAGTACCTAAGTCTTCAGGTGTTCTGGCACGCTGTGGTGGAATTCTTGGTGGCGCATTGGCAACTAATTGCTTATACGCCTCAGTCGTTTCAGGCAATTGTCCGTTTGGCGGATCAATAATCATTGCCGCCTGCGTGGAAGGCGCAGACCTTACATAACCCAGGGTAGTATCACGCCATTCCCGATCGTAACCCCAGATACTGTTTAGTGTTCCTCTTTCACGACGCGCGGCTGCTTCCTCCGGAGTTAATTCTCCAGCCTCACCAGCGCCGACACCCCGCTGCAAGGGAATACCATGTGCTGCATCGGCAGTCCAGATACCTTGGAAATCTGGCTCACCCCAAGGTGTTCTTGGCACAACGTAAAGTTCTTCAGAATCACTGTTGTCTGCGGTGAATGCTTCTTCCTCGATTCCTTCCCAACCCGGTTCTACAACAGCGATCATCACGCCATCAGGTCCAAGAATGAAAGCCTGCTTAGCGTCAGAGCGGCCACGCTCTGGAACCATAGGGTCCTGTCGAAAATCAACATTGAGTTGGTTCATTTCTGCAGCAGTTGCATCCAAATCCGCCACCTGGAAACCAATATGATCGATAGTTCGACCCTGAGTAATACCTGGTCGACCGTCGTTAAATTGGGTTGCCAGTAGCCAGATATCGCCGAAGCGGACGCCGTCTAACATGCCTTTCAAGCTTTCACGTTCACCACCTAGCACTTGGTTATACCAATCAAGTGCCGCCACTGCATCGACTGAATTCAAATGGATGTGATGAAACCCAATTACAGCATCATCCTGCACCAATTCGATTTTAGTTCCCCATGGATCGGTGATGAAAGCGATCTTAAATAGCCCAGGTATATCGCGAACCAAAGCGCCGTCATCGAATCGAATCAAACGAACTCCAGAGCCACGTACACCTACTGACTCAAGTTCAGCCATTTTCGCGTCGAGATCAGGTACAGAAAAACCAATATGATCGACAGCAGAACCCTGACTCCCGCCAACTGTTCGACCTACGAAAAACTCGATATTGGTTTCACCACAAACAACTGCATCGTTTCTGCCAACTACTCTTTCACAATCCAAATACTCTTCATACCAACTCACTGCCTCGTTGGTGCTGGAAAGTGCTATCTGAATGTGGTTTGGAGTAGCGGCATTAAGTGCGAATGGAAACGCTATTACTATAGCAACGATTAGCTTAATGCTACTTAGGTTTATGGAACGACACTTCATGGTGCGAACCTCCAATTGGTTAGTCTTTATGCTTTTAAATTCCGTTAAGCTTGAACAATTGTTTTTAATCTTCCGATTCTTCTCTTTTCATTAAATGACCGTACAAAATCTCTTCAGAGAATTCGACGCATTTGTATTCTATTACTCGCGCATTTGGTTCAAGACGTCGATATAAAGGCATACGAATTTGCCAAGGGCGAGTAAAAACTGTTGGGTCTTCGATTGTTGCCTCATATAACATAGCATCGGCACTGATTGGCGTGTAGCGTTCAGTCACAATCAGTGAACTGCTGGCAAAGTTTCCTGCTCGGTCAAACCAGGCTTCGCCATAAAATCCCCGAGCATCTACTACTAATGTATTGCCTTCCCAATGACCATGGGAACGACCCATCCAGGTATCTAATGGAGCCGGTTCCGGATTTTCTACATTCATATGAATAGTGCGATTCGCTTCGGCAAACCCATAAACAATCATCATCTTGTCGGTGCCTTGCAGAATTTGAAAGGGGTAGGGCAAGTACGTGGCTCGAGGTACTCCGGGTAAATAACACTTGGTTTCAGGATCACCAGTAGGCCTGCTATCCCAGTTGGCCTGCTTTTGTTCCAGGGCCCAATCCTGATAAGGAATCTCTCCTCCTACAACAACGCCCTGGCCAGGAGGCACTGCACCTATTGCGCCCATTTCTGGTAACCCTGCACTAGCTTCATGGTCCTGAAGATCCCAGTGGGCAGTGCCTATCGCCTGCCAAACACCGTTGATATCGGGGTTGCCATCCCAGGCTAGTTCAGGTTGGTAGTTACCGATCTCCTGCGCTATAGCTGAAATGCTCAAAAGGGAAGCAGCAAGAAACGCCTTGAAAGAAAGGAAAACAGTGGGCTTAAGTCGAATTATCATTAGCGAGCCCCATCTTTTTAATTGTTATATTTAAGGAATAGTTGCTTGGAATTCTCCCAGCTAGCCAGCGGAGGGTCAAGCGACGTAAGTGCCGGTTTTATCGGGCGTTTGCCCTAAATTCAAGCAGGGGAAGACAATAGAATGAAGACAAATCAAGATCAGCGTTGAGAGTTAGGGACGCACCTTGATGCGATCAGAAAGCTAGTTAGTGGTATTGCATGCAACGATTGGTAATATAAAAACTCCAGTTAAGGCCACATAAAAAGATAGGCCCTAAAGAGCAAAGGGCCAGAGTAAAAAATTACTCTGGCCCTTTTGTAGTTACGGTATTTAAGCAACGTCGCCAGTTTCTTCAACCCGAAAATCCAGATCAAAGTTTTTTAGCGGCAGTTGGCGTACACGAATACCTGTTGCATCGAAAACAGCGTTGGCTAATGCTGGTCCGATACCAGGAGTACCTGGCTCACCAGCTCCGCCAATATCATTCCCACTGTTTATAACATGAGTTTCAATTTTAGGTGCCTGGTTCATTCTTACTGATGGGTAATCATGGAAGTTACTCTGCACAACTGCACCATCCTCGATCGTTATCTCACCGAATAGTGCCGCAGTAAGCCCATAGATAATTCCGGACTCTAACTGAGCAGCTATACCATCAGGCGCAACTGCTAAACCAGGATCAATCACAGCGACAACGCGGTCTACTGCAACTTCTCCATTATTAATTGTTACTTCCACCACCTGCGCAACTAGAGAACCGAAAGATTCTTGCAGAGAAATTCCTCGTCCACGCCCTGCGGGCAGCATTCTATTCCATCCCGCTTCTTCAGCAGCTTTAGCTAACACTGCTAAGTGTCGAGGACTGTCTTTCAGGAGCTCCGCACGAAACTCGAATGGATCTTTTTCCGCCGCATGGGCTGCTTCATCGATAAACGATTCAGTAAAGAAACCATGTTGGGAATGATCCACACTGCGCCATGCGCCAAATGGAACATGAGTCGGGCTACTGACATAACCTATGTCCTGTGCCGGGACTGCATAAGGAATCAATGGTGCTTCGACTGGCTCATTCTTGTTGGTGTAAGTATTTTCCCAAGCGAGTATATTGTTATCCGCATCAAATGCTGCCCGGAATCGACTCTGCACCGCTGGGCGGTAAAAATCCTGCCGCACATCTTCTTCTCGTGACCAAATCAATTGTACTGGTCGGCCAACTGCCTGTGAAATTTGCGCAGCTTGAATAGCATAGTCAGGACGAGCCTTGCGGCCAAATCCTCCTCCCATAGCATGGTTATGAAGAGTAACGGCCTCTTCTTCCAAGCCAAGAACGACAGCAACATCCCGACGAAATCCGAGAGGATTCTGACAACCTACCCAAACTTCAGCGTTACCGTCTCTAACATTTGCAGTGGCGTTTAATGGCTCCATACAGGTGTGCGCCAGATAAGGAACATGATAGTCAGCATCTATAATCTTGGCTGCTGTTGCGAATACCGAATCAGTTTCGCCTTCTACGCGATCCGTCTGACGTTCTATTCTTGAAGTAATATCGCGATCAAATTGTGCAAAGATGCTATCACTGGAAACAGATTCAAATCCTGTTTTACTCCACTGCACATCAAGTTCCTTGATGGCTAAGTTAGCCGTCCAATAACTATCCGCCACAACAGCCACGGTTTCACCAGAATAGGTACCACCAAACGCATTTCCTATTGTAGATGCAGGAATCTTAATAACATCTACAACTCCGTCGATTGCAAGCGCCGCTGCTTTATCAAAAAGTACTACACTGCCACCCGAAACGGGGGAGCGAATAACTGATGCATACAGCATGTCCGGTAGACGAACATCCAATGCAAACTTTAATGAACCATCAACCTTCGCCGGAATGTCGCGGCGTGGTTTATGAGTACCAACGATCTTGTAGTCTGAAGGATCTTTAAAAGTTGGTGTTTGCGAAGGAGTCATTTCTGCAATGGTTGATGCAAATGTTGCATATGGCTCCCTTCTATTAGTTACTGCGTGAATTAGGTAACTATTTTCGGTCGTTACTTCACTAATTGGGACACCCCAAAAACTTGCTGCAGCTTCCTCCAACATTTCTCTTGTCGCCGCACCTGCAATGCGCATAGCTAGTGCTCCAGTTGTACGAACACTCATACTGCCGCCAGTAATTTGCATGTTGAGTGAATCCGCAACCCGCATCATGGCGCCATCAACTGTAGGAATTAAGATTTCTGGAAAATCTATCCCGGCTAAAAGATAGCGACGACCTGCTGAATAGGTTGAGTACTCACCTAAAGCAGGCGCTTCTTCCGTAAGTAGGTTTTCCCAATCTGCATCTAGCTCTTCTGCGAGCATCTGACCTAATGCAGTTTGCACTCCCTGACCCATTTCAGAGTGAGGAATGATTGCGGTAATAGTATTGTCGGTGTCGATCTTGACGTAAGAGTGGACTAATTGGCCGCCTTCTTCTCCTACTTTGCCAGCCAGATCTTTAATCTGATTGCCGGGTCGCAAGGCAACACCCACAATAACTCCACCACCGGCAACTAAACCAGTTGTTATAAATGCGCGTCTGGTCCACTTACCCATGATCCACCTCCGTCGCATCCTCTGCACTAGCTACATCGTAAAAAAGTTTTTCATCCGAAGAAGCAACGCCAACAGATTTAATCGCATTACGAATTCGGCCGTACATACCGCAACGACAAATATTCCCCTGCATGGCGGCGTCGATATCAGCATCAGTCGGATTAGGATTATTGGCAATCAGTGCCGAGGCGGACATTATTTGTCCAGACTGACAGTAGCCACACTGTGGTACCTGATTATCAATCCATGCTCGCTGCACGGGATGTAATTCGCCATCAGCTGAAGCGATCCCCTCGATCGTCGTAACTTCTCTTCCTTCGACTGAAGAAATTGGTGTGACACAAGACCGCACTGGCTGGCCATCGATATGAACAGTACAAGCACCGCATTCGGCAATACCACACCCAAATTTTGTTCCGGTGAGTCCTAGCTGCTCACGAATCACCCACAACAACGGTTTAGATGGATCCACATCCACCGTTTGCTGTATGCGATTTACTCTAAAAGTCGTACTCATCAAATTCTCCAACAGCCGAATTAAAAAAAGATTAAACTAGCCCAAACGCTAAGGCGCCGGGATTATCAGGGATTTAGCTACTGAAAACAAATTAGAAATTCACTAATTGATTTCTTAACGGGCTTTTTTCTTATGAATCAACGAATTTTCTTGATCACCTGCCCCGGTCTTGCATTGGTTGTGTTACCGTCTTTGAAAACGCTCTGACCATTTACCCAAACCTGTGACACACCAGTGGAAAGTAGTTGTCCGTCCTCGATAGTGGCGTGATCTTGGATTGTATTGATATCGAATAGGACCAAATCGGCTTTGTTACCGCTTTTAATCGTTCCTCGATCTTCGATACCGATAACAGAAGCTGCCATCGAAGTCATCTTTTCGACAGCTGCCTCAAGGCTTAGAAGATTTTTCTCACGTACATAATTCGCCAGAACTCTCGGGTACGAACCATATCCCCGAGGATGTCCAGAGAATCCCCCGTCCGAACAAAAATTTGCATAGGGCCATAGCATGAGTTGTTCTATATCTGCTTCTTGCATAGAGCGGCCCATAATTGATTCGGCAGACCTGCCACCGTTAGCAACACTCCACGCTCTTGCTTCTTTTATTACATTAGAAAGAGTCCTCACTTCGGAATCAGATCGAAGTTCCGCAATATCTGCAATCGATAAACCTACATAAGATGGATCAGGTTCGAAGCGAGTAAATATAATTCCGTCAGCAGGTGCAATATCACCCAACACAAATTCTATTTCTTCAAGATTATCGGGATTGCGGTCTGGCAATAAAACTTCAATGGTGGATTGCCAATACTCGTAAGGATAAATATCTGCAGTTAGGTTAATTCCCTCTTCCCTCGCCTCATCCATTTTTTGTTTTAAAGATTCTGCTTCATTCCAGAAGGCTTTACCCGCGAGTTTCATATGGGAATAGTGAACTGGCATTCCTGTTTGCCTGCCTATATCAATTAGTTCGTCTACTGATTCCCAAATAAAGCGATCTTCTGAGCGGATGTGCGAGGTGTAACGACCATTTGCAGCCGCAGTTATATGTGCTAGAGCAAGCACTTCTTCTGATTCTGAATAAACTCCTGGTTCGTATTCCAAACCACTGGATAAGCCAAGCGCGCCGTTATCTAGTTCTGTTTGCAGCAAATTCTCCATGGAGTTTGTTTGCTCTTCCGTTGCAATATTTCTGTTATTGGCTCCCAAAACCATATTGCGCAAAGTGTTATGGCCGGCATAGGAAGCAATATTTACTGCAGAAGGTGAATTTTCAAAATCCGCAAAAAAGTTCATTATCGGATAATTGTGACTGCCATCCTGACCAAAAACCGCTGTTGTAATTCCCTGACTAAGTAGTGGCAGAGCATCGCGATTATCTGCAAGACCTCTATCGTGATGACTGTGAGTGTCAATAAAGCCTGGCGCGAGCACTAATCCGCTAGCATCAACAAACCTTTCACCTTGTCTTAATTCCAGGTCACCTATTTCGGAAATTATGTTTCCTTCTATACGTAGATCTGCAATATAAGATTGCGATCCTGTCCCATCGACGATGCGAGCATTGCTAATAAATGTTTGTTGGGAGTTCGAAAGAGATTGATCTAACGAGCTGCAAGAAGCAGCAATTAATAATAACAATAAAGAAAAACAAAATTTACGGCAGAAACTCATTCGAATAATTTTTACATTTATAAAGAAAGACCACGTTCTATTTCTAGATTCGTGGTCTTTCTACTTATTAGTATTGTCTAATTTGCAGTGTACTTGGTGAAAGCCCCACCTGCTAAAGGTAATGAGGCAGGTCCTTCTGCCGCATAAACATTGCCATCGGCATCGACCGCAACGCCTTCACCAGCAGTTCCTTGCTCATATCTGCTTTCAGTTTGATAGCCAGGAATAAAGCCGGTAATTCGATCTTCGTGCAACGGGCCAATTCTCACTCCACAACGCCAGGCTTCATGACGAAGAGGGCCAGATTCAGAATCAATGGCATAAACCATGTCATCATTAGTTATAAAAATACCACTGATTCGCCCATACGAATAACGCGACTCAAGGTAATTGCCATCCTGGTCGAAGATTTCCAAACGATGGTTACCACGATCTGCAACCCATAGTCGGCCCAATGAATCGAATTCTAATGCATGGGGAGTACGGAAATCACCGTGTTCGGTTCCTAGCTGCCCCCACTCTCTTATGTAAGTTCCGTCTGGCGCGTACTTCACGATCCGGGCAGTTAGTCCTGCCTGACGCCCTTCTTCGAGCGCCTGAGCATTTAACATGTTCTGACCACTATGCCCGTCTGCCACATAGATGTTTCCATTAGGACCAACGATTACATCGTTAGGTTGGTTTAAATGATTCGGGCCATTGCCAGGTTGACCTGCAGTACCAAGACTCATTAACAATTCGCCATCAGGACTAAATTTGTGCACCTGATGCCCTTTTGTACCTGCTTCATTACCCGCGAAATCTGCTACCCACACATTGCCTTCATCATCTACATGGATTCCGTGTGGAGTAACCATAATGCCACCACCAAAATTGGCAATAACTTCACCGGTATGGCGGTTAAATTTAAAAATAGGATCTACGGGATTGCGATCACAATTGATTCCGGGGCCACCTAGCCCACCCGCACCGCAGCGCTCATATGCAACCACATGGCCGTCGGTGGGATCGATATCAATTCCAGCAGTCGACCCCCATTGTCGCCCAGAGGGCAAATCACCCCACTCATTAGTAACCACCTGATTCGGGTTTGGAAATCCATCGCCAGTGATTATGTTTCCTCCTTGACCTGAAACTTGAGTGACAAAAAACAGCGAAGTCACAAGCGTAGCTAGAGCTATTCTTTTTTTAGACATGGTTTCACCTTTATTGTTGTTCTTTTCATATGCGGATTTAGGAGTCTGCCACACACCAAACCGCTTGTCAGGCATGAAGCTATATAAGAGCCTAGGTAAACTCTGTAAAAAAAACTATAACGGCGATCATTTTGATTGCCACGATTTTCATCTTTTTTCCATGAGATATAGGTACTAAACTCCGGCATAATGCGTGTATTGGATAACTTTGACTGACCATGTTGATTAAATACTTAGAGCACAATCTTTAGGGTAATTTTGCAAAATGCTAAGAATCAATAATCTCAGTAAAACTTATAGTAACGGCGTTAAAGCATTAAGCGAAGTGAGCCTCCAAATTTCACAGGGTATGTTTGGGCTTCTGGGGCCAAATGGAGCCGGAAAATCAACCTTGATGCGCACGCTTGCTACCCTTCAGGACGCTGACGAAGGCACTGCTTTTCTTGAAGATGTTGACATCCTAAATGACAAGGAATCCCTCCGTCAGGTACTTGGCTACCTGCCACAAGAGTTTGGAACCTATCCCCGAATTTCTGCACGGAGAATGCTAGATCATTTTGCCGTCCTTAAGGGAATCTCTAACAGAAGTGAAAGAAAGGAACTTGTCGATCACCTTATGAACCAGGTGAACCTATGGCACGTGCGCGATACGGCTGTGAGCACTTATTCCGGCGGCATGAAACAAAGATTCGGCATTGCCCAAGCCTTAATTGGTAATCCTCAACTTTTAATTGTCGATGAACCTACCGCTGGACTAGATCCGGAGGAGCGACGTAGATTTCACAATCTACTTGCCGACATTGGCGAAGACACAGTTGTGATTCTTTCTACTCATATTGTTGATGATGTCAGCGACCTTTGCTCTGACATGGCCATCATGGGCGGAGGAAGAATTCTATTAAAGGGGCATCCTGCTGAGGTAATTGATCATTTGCAAGGTTCAATCTATGCCAAGTTAATTAATCGTAATGAAGTAGAAGACTATGAAGAAAGACATCGAGTACTCTTTTCAACATTGGTTGGAGGCCGCACAAAAATACACATTCTGAGCGAACAAGATCCAGGTAACGGGTTTGAAGCGATGAGCCCCAACTTGGAGAGTGTCTATTTCGCCACTCTACGCGACCACGAAATTCAAATCACTGTTTAAATGGAAAGCCCTCCAGAAAATCTCTAATCATGTTTGCTGAAATTTTTAAATTTGAACTTAGGTATCATGCAAGACAGCCACTGGTTTATGTCATATCTGCCGTATTATTTTTGCTTAATTTTGGTGCCACTGTCTCTGACAATATTTCAATCGGCGGCACCCTTACCAACATAAATATCAATTCGCCTTTCAATATCATTATCGTATTAGCCAACACTAGCTTTTTTACCTCGTTGTTTGCAGGCGTTGCTTATGCCTCAAGTCCAGCGTTAAGAGATTTTGATCACAATATTGCTGAAATTTTCTTAACAACCCGAGTAAAGAAATTTGATTATCTTTTTGGGCGATTTTGTGGAGCGCTCATTTTTTGTTTTATTGTGTATCTTACAGCGGCTTTTGGCATTTTCCTCGGAGAGTTTATGCCTTGGATCGACCCAGACCGCTTAGGACCATTACGACTTGATGCTTATTGGTTTGCCACCTGGGCAATTGCTTTACCAAATATATTGATGATGGCAGCTTTAGTTTTTCTTATTGCCACTTTAACTCGCAGTCTTCTGGCAAGCTTCCTGACACTGTTTCTTATTTTAGTAGTTCAGTCAGTAGTCGGTTCACTAGTTGATCCGGAAGATATTCGCTTGTTAAGCCTATTGGATCCTTTTGGCTTGGTAGCGTTATCGGATACTGCTCGTTATTGGACACCATTCCAAATGAATGAACAGATCATGCCAGTTACAGGTAACTTTCTATATAACCGGCTAATTGTGCTTGTATTTATGTCAACATTTACTTTGGCTGCTTATCACTATTTTACTTTTTCGTTGGATTTCGCTACGGAAAAGACAAAATTCAAGAAATTTTTTACAAGCTTTAAAAAGCAGAAGAAAATTATCGAACCAATTTCTTCTTTAACAACCCCTATTTCAGTTAATCACCGTTTTGGGTTCACTTCCCAAATTCTACAATTTATTTCTCAGCTTCGAATAGAGTTCTACAGCATCATAATCGGTAAAGCATTTTTAATGATCGCTTTGTTTGGCATGGTTCAGGTGGCTGGTACCGCCTACTTTGGTCTAGGCGGAATTTATGGCACAGAAGTATATCCTACGACTACATATATGGTGTCAATCATCAATAGCAGTTACACGCTCCCTTTAATTTTGGTACTGATTTTCTATTCCTCAGAGCTAATGGTGCGGGAAGACAACATGCAAATCTCTGAGATGGTTGATGCTATGCCGTATCCAAATTGGGTCGCAATAAGTGCGAAACTTGTTGGGTTGATGCTCGTCATGGCGGCAATGCTGTTCGCAGCGATGATAGCGGCGATAGTTGTGCAGGCGCTAAAAGGATATTTTGATTTTAATTTCTTACAATACTTTTTGGGATTGTTCTCTTTCTTTCAATTTCCAATCTGGTTTACCTGCGTTTTTGCTGTGTTCGCGCATGTCGTTGCGGGTAATCGCTATATTGGCATGTTTGTCGTATTACTGTACTTTGCAGGTAGCTTGATACTTCCGCAGCAAGGGTTTGATCACAACCTTTATCTTTTTGCCACTCCTCAGATTCCTTATTCGGTATTCACGGGTTTTGGGCCAAATCTGAGCGCATATGTTTGGTTTTCTATTTATTGGACAATATTCTGTGGAATGCTCTTGATAATAATGAATTTGCTTTGGCAACGAGGCAGTGAGCATAAAAACCGCTTCTCTTGGAAAAGCTTAAAGCAGCGTTTTACGCCAATTATTGCCACTACAATCCTTGCTTTTTTTACAGCATTTGTGGCCACTGGAAGTTATATCTTTTACAACACAAACATTCTCAACAAGAAACGCAGTGCCCTGGATGTAGAAGCTGATATCGCTGCCTATGAAAGGAGCTATAAGCAATATGAAGACCAGCTTTTTCCAGATCTCGTCAACATGTATGCCGAAGTGGACATCTATCCGGAGGACAAGGAAGCGTTTGTTTATGGCAGGTACACTTTGCAAAACAATTTTAATGAACCAATTTCAGAGCTTCATTTCACGATTCCACCAAATATCACTCTAACTAGTCTAGAAGTTCCTGATTCGGAGGTTACTCATAGCGATACTCAGCTCGGCTATTATATTTATGTATTAAATCAACCCATGCAGTCAGGCGATTCATTTGATGTAAATTTTCAAGTGGAATGGCTTACGCCAGGATTTGTAAACAATAACCCAAACACGCGATTACTAAGTAACGGTACGTTTTTTAACAACATCGAAGCTTTTCCCTTACCTGGTTATTCAAAAGAATCAGAGTTGATTGATAACAATCGCCGGCGCCGTTATGACTTACCTCCAGCAGAACGAGTTGCCAAGATTGATGACGAAAGCAAACATGATGAAGGTTTTGGAACTATTCGCATGCGAGCTGGGTATGAAGCAATTGTTAGTACCTCGCATGATCAGATAGCGGTCACCCCTGGTTATCTTGAAAGAGAATGGGAACAAAATGGCCGCCGCTATTTCCACTACAAGATGGATGAACCTATTTGGCCATTTGTATCATTTCTTTCCGCAGACTATGAAATGAAAGCAGACTCATGGAACGACATAGATATCGAGGTTTATTACAAGCATGGATATAACGTTGATCGCATGATTGACGCTTCTAAGAAATCGTTAGATTATTTCACAAAAAATTTTAGCCCTTATCAATATCGTCAATATCGAATTTTTGAGTTCCCTCGGCAACGAGGCTCATTTGCCCAATCATTCCCTAACACTATTCCATTTTCAGAAAACATTGGTTTTGTCGCTGATATACGGGACCCAGCAGATATCGACTCAGTGTTTTACGTTACTGCACATGAGCTCGCTCATCAGTGGTGGGGGCACCAGGTTTCGGGTGCAAACGTTCAAGGCGGAGCAATGATACTAGAAACGCTCTCGCAATATTCAGCCCTGATGGTTATGGAGCAAGAATATGGCCAAGCTCATATGCAGCGATTTCTAAATTATGAACTGGATAGTTATCTTAGTGGTCGAGGAGCAGAAGTGTTAGAAGAACTTCCGCTAATGTTAGTGGAGAATCAAGGCTACATTCACTATCGAAAAGGCAGCTTGGTGTTATATGCCTTAAAAGATTATTTAGGAGCAGATACAGTTAATAGGATCTTAAGTGAGTTTATTGATGAATGGGGATTTCAGGGACCACCTTATCCGACCACAAGGGATTTGATAGCAAAATTTAGAGATAACGCCGACCCTCAGTTTCAATCCGTAATCACGGATCTATTCGAAAAGATAATTATCTTCGATCTTCGTTCTGAAGATAATACATTCCAGCGGTTAGCAGATGGTCGGTTCGAAGTCACTATCAATACAACCGCGACAAAATTTGAAGCCGATGGTGGAGGGAAGGAAATTCAAGTGGATATGGAAGCACTAGTTGATGTTGCAGTGTTAGGAAAAGAGGACGAGCATACAAAAATTCCAGAAGTCCTCTACATCGCAAAACATCAAATAAATTCACACAATCAGAGTTTTACTATTACCGTAGACGGTGAACCTGAGTCCGCAGGAATCGATCCTTTTAACAAACTCATCGATAGAAACCCTGATGACAATGTGTCAAACGTCAATCCAATCGAAGATTGATTAACAGAGAGTGATAACGGTAGTTAGTCCAATCTAACCCAAAAACCTGACTCCAAACCAACTGCAGTATCTGAACACTACTCTCTTTCAATAATTTTGTGCAGATAGCTGCCATCCCGATGTGAAATATCTACTTATACCGACAATTTGTTTCAATTGGTTACTAGATCGCAGTTGAAAAATCTTTGAAGCGCTAAGCGTCCGCTATGCTTGAAGGCGCAGTTTCAGAAGGAGTTGCGCGACTCATCAGAACACCCAAAATCGCGGTGATAGCTCCGGCAATAAGTAAGGTCATTTGTCCCATATTTATATCAATAACTTCTGTTGACGGCAGTGCAATAAGCCCTCCACCTAACGCGATTAGTGCGCGACCTGAGATACCGATCGGCCCCTCGCGATCCAAAAACCCAACACCGATAAGATAGCGCTGCAAACAGCTGGCGATTAAAACAATACCAATGGCAACTTTAACTGTTGCGATAAGTGTGTCAGTCCAGGAGCCTGACATAACCATCGCAGGTTCTAGAACAAAGAAAAACGGAATGAAATAAATAATGCTCCCTAGGCGCATCGCAGTAAAACCGGTCGCAAGCGCCGAAGAGCCGGCAATGCTTGCAGCAGCGAATGCACCTAATGCTACAGGTGGTGTAATAAATGAAAGCATGCCCCAATAAAGAATAAAGAGGTGAACACTCATAGGCTCAAGTCCACCCTGAATTAGCGCAGGTGCCAAAACTATCGCAAGGAAAACGTACGCTGCTGTGACAGTCATTCCAATACCGAGTAAAAAACTGCTAAACGCGCCCATTAATAATAAGAGCAAGGTCGAGTCCCCCGCCAGGTAAAGAAGATCGTTGACCAGAGTGCCCGATAAACCGGTGACAGAGAGAGCACCAACGATTAAGCCAACCCCGGCCATAATGGTTAACAGCTCCATCAGTAGCTTTCCTGTTGCAACCAAAAAGGAACCTACTTGTTTTGTTTCCCAACGATGTTCCTTAGAGAATTGATTGAGCACTAACAACAATCCAGTGGCGATAAACGGAGCGACGGCTTCACGCTGCAAATAAACAAGTAGAAAAATTAAAATCATGAACGCAACTATATAGAACCAGCCTTGCTTCATGGTTTCACTCAAACTCGGAAGTTCTTCGCGCGGCGTACCTTCAAGCCCTTTTCGAGCTGCATAGGCGTCTACCTGAACAAACAGGCCAAAGAAATACAGCAAGGCTGGTATTGCTGCGGCCAAAGCGACCGTAGTGTAAGGAACATTCAGAAACGTGGCCATTACAAAAGCAGTTGAACCCATGATCGGAGGCAATAACACCCCACCAGTTGAAGCACAAGATTCAACACCAGCGGCATACTCTTTTTCCATGCCATTGTTTTGCATAGCTGGAATTGTCATCTGCCCCGTGGTTAAAACATTAGTAATAACACTGCCACTCATCGACCCCATTAAACCACTGGAAACAATTGCTACTTTCGCAGAGCCACCTCGAACATGACCAAAAACTGCAAAAGCCAGATTTATAAAGAAGCGACCTCCCCCGGTTTGTTGCAATGCAATTCCGAAAATTAAAAAGCCGATAACTAATTGTGCAAAAGCTCGGAAAGGCAATCCCAGGATACTTTCGATACTCATGACATGATATGCCGCTGTTTCTGCCGGCGTAGAAGCCATACCAGAGATTGGCCCGGGCAAGCTTTCTGCAAAAATGGGATAAAGAGAGAACACGAATACCAGTCCGAACAACACCATGCCACCGCTGCGTCGGACTGCCTCCATGATAAGAATCCAGAGTAAATAGCTCACCCAAATAGCATAATCAGGTGCCCCAAACTCCCAACCGAAGTCCAACATGGTTTCTGCGTTTACAAAAAAGAATATGCAAGCACCGCACGCTGCTATTGCTAGCAGGCCATCAAACCAAATGCCTTTAGGATTTTTTATTGTTGGATTAAGCAGGTAGCAAAGAGGCAACAACAAACCCATGAGGGCATAGTAGTAATGGTTTTGTACGGTGATAATGAAATCGAGAAGTGGACGCTCGGAAAATAAGCGCAAAGAGTCCATGGCAAGAAAAGCACTACCGATGGCAGCGGCGCCAGTCAACCAGCGCAATGTAATTGGTAATCCGCTGGCTTTATCTGACACTATCGCCAAACCGGATCGAAGCCGGCTGCCTCCAGGCGTTGCGCTCTGACCTGCATCCAAGAGGCTTGAAATTGGTCAGCATCACGGATATTTTCGGCTGTGACTTCAGACCATGCTGCCTCTAAAACCTCCTGACGACGAATCAACTCGCGATTGTGTGCATCAATTTCATCCGTCCATACACCAATCTCTCGCCAGTAATTCACCGCACCCTCATGATATGGAACAACCCAGTCGAAAACCTGTCTGTCCAAAGCCCAGCCTATTGCACCAGGATCGGAATCTTTATAGTCGTCATAATTTTCATTTAAAGCCTTGACAAGGGCATACACGAGATCACTATCTTGTGTATCCAGCGTTGTTAAAAGAGGGTATGGATAAGTGCCCGCCTCAAGTGGATTTTCTTCACTAATGGCTGCACCACGCGTTGCATTATGCTTAGTAAAGTAAGGTGAAATTGCCAGCATCCTGTTCCAGCATTCTTCATCGTCGTGAGGGACTTCCAACCAGGTTATACCGCGAGGTGAAGCTTCAAGCCGATACGGAGGGCCAGAAACAGTTGCGCCAAACCCAACATCAACATCACCGTTGATTATTCCAATCCAATTCGCTTCGTAGCCAGGGAAATCAACACGTACAACGTCGTCCCAAGTCAGTCCTGCGCATGCTAAATGGGCTTCAACTGAAACATTGAGCGCAGGCGCAGCTCTAACAAACGGTACGCGGCGACCACGTAAACCAGCTATTGTTGTAACCCCTGTATCTGAAGCAACTGCAATCGATTGATTACTCAGCCCGTTTGAAACCATGACTAATCGAAGAGGTTGAGGACCCCACTGTGAAACTGCAAACTGAAAAGTTCCTTCTTGCGCGAAATAAGTTGCTACCCCATTAGCGGTAAAATCAACTCGGCCAGTCTTAAGGGGTAATAGTCTTGAAATATCATTTTGTCCCGGAATTACACGCAGCGTGACATTAAACTTTTCCCGCAGCATAGCACCTATTGCAACGGCCTGATTATAGCCAGTAGTACCCAGGTTGTAGGCAGTCCAGGCCATTTGTCGAGGAAATGGGGATTGGTTCGATTGGCTTATTGAAGCACCAGTAGCCGCTAGCACCAGAACTACTGCGCTTATCTTAAATATCTTGCCATATCCTGATGCTGGTGTTTTCAAATCCTTCATAAACACTCTTTCTCCTGGAGATTACGACTTTCGAGCTGAAGAATACTAGACTGCGCTGCTTTATTCGATTAATTCGATGAATTCATCGGTTGAAAAGACATTGTGGCTTATCACCGGATAATCGATTTCAACTGCAGCCTCCATTTCCCGCATGTTAAATGCGCCCACTGCATCAGTAAGCATAGTGGTGTGGTAACCCAGCTCAACTGCATAACGCGCTGTAGATTCGATGCAGGTATTAGCGCGCATTCCAGCGAGTACGACATGATCTAGTCCATTTTGTTTTAACAAAAAGTCCAAATCAGTGTTGGCGAATCCACTAGATTGCCAATGCTGACGCGCTTCGATATCGCCAGGCTGCATTTGCAAATCTGGGTGATACTCCACCGCCCAGGTTCCAGCCCTGAATACACGACCAGTGCCGCGAGCAAATTTCCAGCCAGCAGTATCACCTTCTTCCGAATGATGGTGAGGAACATATATTACTTTCACACCAGCATCTCTGGCTGCAGTTACCAGATTCTTCATGTTCTCAATAGCGTTATTTGCTTCTAGCGTTTCCTTTGACAAATCGTAGAGCAGACCACCTTCAGAAAGAAATTCGTTATAGGGATCAACGAGCAAAATTGCAGTTCGACTCGGATCGTAATCATAGTCCTGTGAATTTGCCTCTACAGATAGGAAAATAGATAGAAGAAGAAACAGGCTAAATCTTTTAGACACGGTTAAGTTCCTTTATCGATTGTTGAATGGGCTTCAGTTTCAAATCGATGCTAGAAGTATTTTAACGAGTATTCAAGCTTTAAGATCAGAATTGAATAAGGTGATCGAAACTCAGAGAGGCATTTGAAACTGAACACTATATAATCTAGTCAAATTGTTAATTGAGTTTTTACTGGAACTGAATTCCCATGTTTGCTGCCAATTTAGTGTGCCGATTTTTTTATCTTGTTGTGTTTATTTTTTTTCTTCCATTGGCTACATCTTCTGCCAATGACTTAGTCTTAAAAGAAAACGCAGAATCATTGCAGTTCACTGTCGATGAAGGCTCTTGGGTTTCAGTAAGCTTATTGCCAGATGGTGATTCGTTTGTTTTCGACTTGCTGGGAGACATCTATCGCTTGGGCATAGATGGCGGTGAAGCAGCAGTGATTACCCGTGGCATGGGATTTGATTCCCAACCTGTAGTTTCTCCTGATGGCAGCAAGATCGCATTTATCAGTGATCGTGACGGCAAAGATAATCTTTGGATAACCAATATCGACGGTAGCAATCCAATTAAGTTAAGTAGCGAAACGTATGCTGCATTGATCAGTCCTACCTGGAGTCCAGATGGTCAAAACATTGTTGTCACCAAACGTGCTAGAGAAATAGAGCTGGTGCAATTCAATTTGGACGGCGGTACTGGAGTTGTAATCGAACAGTTAGATGACGATGGCGATACAGAAAGCGCACCAGGTGTTGGAGCTGAGTTCTCACCGGATGGCAACCATCTGTATTATGCTGAGCGACTTGGAGGTCCTGATGCTCCGGTGAGTAGTTTTCCAGTCACGCAAATCGTTCGTCTCGATTTAAGTACAGGTACAAAGATTCAGGTCACCCGAGGTGAAGGTGGCGGAGTACGGCCAATCATCTCTCCCGATGGACGCTTGATGGTTTATGGAACGCGCTTCGAAACCAACACCGGCCTAAGAGTAAGAAATCTAGAAAGTGGCGATGATCAATGGCTCACATATCCCGTGCAAAGGGATACCCAAGAAAATTTTCGTCCATCAACTCGGGGCATGTTACCTGGTTATGAGTTTACGCCGGATAGTGACGCTATCATTCTTTCCAGTAATGGTCAGTTTCAGCGCATAGAAATCGAAGACGGGGCAAGGACAACTGTTCCCTTTACCGCAAACGTAAATCTTGAGATTGGTCCAGACTTAACTCAACACTGGCGTGTGCCAACTGACCCCTTTACTGCAACCTTAGTACAGGATGTCGATCTCGACCCAGACAAAGAAAATTACGTCGCCAGCATAATGACCCGTCTTTACACTTTGGAAAAAGGTGACGATGAACCGGAAGAACTTACACCTGACGACATGTGGGCATTTAAACCTGTTTATTCGCCAGACGGACGCTGGATTGCATTTGTAAACTGGACAGCTAATGACGGTGGACACATCTGGAAGATTCGCTCAAATGGTAGTAGCAATCCACAACAGTTAACCGAAAATGCTGCCTTCTATACCGACATCGTATGGCAACCCGATGGTCAAAGAGTCTGGGCATTACGCGGAAACGAATGGATGCGTCATCAGACTTATAGTGAATTCGGGGGGCTCGGTATTCCATTGGAATTGTTTTCCGTGGATGAGGACGGTGGCGATGAACAGGCCATACTGGAAATTGGAGATGCCAGGGTTCCCCACTTCGGGCCTGAAGAAGATCGCATTTACCTGACGGATGAAGGCACTTTGTTTTCAGTAAATCTGGATGGTGGCGATCGGAAAGAACATATAAAAGTAACTGGACCCAGAGGCAATCGTTTCCCGGAAGAAGCCCCTGGTGCTGAAGAACTGCGCATCTCACCGGAAGGAAATTACGTTCTTGCTCATGTCATTAAACAAGTCTTCGTTGTCGGCTTACCAAGGGTTGGGGCCGCGATTCCGGAAGTTAATGTTAGAAGCGGATCAACCCCGGTTGCCAGGCTCACAGACGTTGGTGCGGACTATATAAGTTGGAGTGATGATGGCGAAACTGTTTTATGGGCCATGGGTTCAACTGTTTACGAACGGGAATTAGATTCAATTGAATTTAGAAGTGAAGATGAAGAAAACGAAGAAGATGAATCTTTGGAAGACGAAAGCGAAGAAGAAACTCCCTTTGTTCCGCTCGATGAACACACATCAGTGAACGCAACACGGTTTACAGTTACTTTTGAGCGCGATGCTCCGGAAGGAAATTTGTTAATCAGAGGCGCCAATGTGATTGCAATGGCGGGAAGTACTCTGACCCAAATGAGCAATCCATTACAGGATCAGGATTTACTAATTACTGACAATCGCATAGCCGCAATTGGAGCCAGAGGATCTTTCGAAATTCCTGAAGAGACGGATATCGTAGAAGCATACGGCAATTGGATTATCCCGGGTATGATCGACACTCATGCCCACTGGGAGTTTCGGGCAGGAGATGTCCTGGAGCCAACCAATTGGTCTGTAGCTGTGAACCTGGCCATGGGAGTAACATCTGGGCTCGATGTACAGACATCTAATCATGACTATTTTGTATATCGGGATATGCAACAGAGTGGACAAATGATTGGGCAACGCGCATTCATGACCGGTCCGGGAATTTTCGGTATAAATGATTTTCAAAACTATGATGCTGTGCACAGTTACCTGCGCCGCTACAGCGATCATTACAACACACCAAACATTAAGGCCTATATTTCTGGCAACAGAGAACAACGACAATGGGTAGTTAAGGCATCAGAAGATTTAGAGCTAATGCCAACTACCGAAGGTGGCGGGGATCAGAAGCTGGACCTTACTCATGCTATCGATGGTATGCACGGCAATGAACATAATATGCCTGACACTCCATTTTTCGATGATATTGTCCAACTCTATGCCCAAACACGTACCGCATACACTCCTACTTTAATAGTTCAATACAACGCCGAGGGTATGCGGGAATACTTCTTTACTCGTTCAGAAGTGTATGATGATCCAAAACTACAACGTTTCTATCCTCAAAATCGTTTGGATGAATTGACTCGACGCCGTCCCGTATGGTTAAGAGATGATGAATTTCGTTTTCGGGAAGGTGCAGAGGCCGCTGCGAAAATTCAACGTGAGGGGGGATTACTAGGTGTCGGTGGTCACGCAGAATTGCAGGGTATGAGTTTTCACTGGGAGATGTGGGCTTATGCTATGGGAGGAATGAGCACAGCTGAGATCCTTCGCGCTGCAACAATTGATGCAGCTTTTATTATTGGTGCACCAGAAGATCTGGGATCAATTGAAGTTGGAAAATTGGCGGATATGGTAATTCTCAATTCAAATCCCTTGGATGATATTCGAAATAGTGTGGACATTGATCGAGTTATTCAGAATGGGCGACTCTATGACGGCGACACCTTGGAACAACAATGGCCAGATCAGGTTCCGTTTCCTGAAACCTGGTGGCAAACAGAAGAAGCATCTCCGCCAGGGTTTTAATGCGAACCGGCTATTTAGGGATAAATTAAAAGGTTGCTTGCACACTAAAAGTATAATCAGGATCGATGATCCAGTCCTGAATTTCGTAGCGTTTGACTACACCATCGGAGACGTGGCCTTCATAGAAAGTTTTTTCGAACACACGCCAGTCTCTATTCCAAAAGTGAGAACCTGCTAATCGCAATCGAATATTTGGCGTAACGTTGTACTCGATAAACATTTCATCCAAATGAGGTAGAAAATCGGCCCCCTCAAACAGTGACACATCCTGTCGAAGCCTTTGAGCACGTCTATGAGCTCTTACACCGTAAGCGAAATTTGTTCCTTCCACATCATGGCGAAAATTGACCCTAAAATAATCGGAAGTAGAAAATCTTGTTGGCCGCTTCATCCCGGTAAACGGATCAGTAACTTCGGTGTCTTCATGGGTGTAAGACAGAGTAAGTACTGCTGACGGGAAGCCAATAAAACCGAAGCGTGTATTCAGATTTACATCGAGGCTCTTCTCTAAGGCATCACCAATATTTCCTATTCCTGAATCATCTTTGCCAACCAATATTTTGTCGATATGCTCAGAAATATCTGCATATTGGTATCTGACCTCAATCGACCCTTGGTCATTAGCAAATCTTCTTTCGTAACTTAGGGAATAAGTCCAGGTAACCTCTGGTTCGAGATGAGGATTACCAAAATTAATCAGTTCATCGTCGATGTTTCGGCTGGCAACGAACTCGTTAAGATTTAATTGGCTCGCTGTGCGTTCAGCCAGGAATCTAAACTGATCAGTTGGTGTTAAGTCGTAACGAACTTCTAATCGCGGTTTTAGATAACGGAAACTACGATCGTTAGTTTGATTATCTCTGTCCTGAAAAATCTTTGAATATTCTTCTGTTAATGCGGACTGCAGACTTAACTTGTCATTGAGCTGAATACTGTGAGTAACAAAAACTTCATAGCGATCTTCTTCAACAATTGCATTGGCGAATGAATCATCATTAAAAGCCCAGGTTCTATCCAGTGTATTAAATGCACCTTCTACACCATATTCCAATGTGTGCTTACCAATCACGCTTGTCATGGCGGAACGAAAGATCGTTTCCTCTTCGTCATAATCAGCAATACTAGAGAAGAAGCGTGAAGTTACATTGTTTGCAATTACATCTTGTTTGATGGTGTCATCGTTCGTTCTATTGTTTACTACAAACAAAGTTTTTAAAAGGCCGATGTCGCCAATATTGAATTCGATATCGCCACCCACTTCTATCTCATCATTAAGGTTTGCGATATCTCCTACTTCGATAGCGTTTGGTTCTAATGCTCCGCCGGCTCCAATGAGAAACTGATCCTCATGCCTGTCGTATCTCTGAGCATTGTCAGAAATCAGTCCATTCAGTTGGAGCAGCACACCATTTTGAAAGGTGTAAGCAAAATTTCCAGTAACTATGTGATTTCGTCGTGTTTGTGCGTTAAACAGATCACGAAATTCACGTAGTGTTCGATCTGAATTTAGAACGTGTTCGTCAACAAGATTAAGACGAGGCCTATTTTCGTATTGATAACTTAAGCCAAACTCTAGTGGTCCCCTACTTGCATTGTATGAGGCTAGTATTGCTGGTTCCGGATCCATTCCATTGATGTCATTAACACCTGCATCGACGAAACTCGAAGAGCTATTTTCTGCGCCCTCTTCCAGAATGACGTTGTAAATAATTCCCTCATTACGAATGTCCAGGCCTTCGGCGTTGCCACGAATAAGCTCAATTCTTTCAACCTGAGATGCCTGAATGCGAGCCAAGGCAGTAGACATATTATTAATCTTGCCTGACATACGGCGACCGTTCAGTAAAACCTGAGAATCATTGGAACCGAAACCGCGAAAGTTTCCTCCGCCTCCTGGCCCAAAGCGCCGATTCAAAATCATTTCACCGCCCGGGATATAGCGAATCATGTCAGTGAGAGTTACCGCATTATATTGGGCAAAATAACTCGCTTCATAGATGATCGTAGATTCATCCTGCTGCTGTGCTATCAATGCAGTGGAAATTAACAACAAAATGAGGACCACAATAAATTTGTGGCAAATCAGAATAGTTTTACAAGGCTGGCTTAATACTTTCATTAATGGCTACATACCTTTCTAATCCCGCTTCTTAACGCATACTTTAACTTATTGATTTTAATAGAGTATCAACTAGTAGGTACTATAGGATACTTGGGGAGGCAACTCGAAAACAAGTTTCAACGTTTGCGAAGGAATACCTCCAGATAGAAACGTTACTGACATGACTAGACATCCGCCTGGGACCTCGATAGCTTTAGTTTTTCCTATCCAACTTATAACAATGAACAATCAACCCCTTAACGGAGGGTAGCATGACTCAGCGCCGAGAATTTCTTAAGTTTCTAGCAGCCAGTCCATTACTTACTAGTTACGAGACCTTCGCCCAGGAAGTCGAGGAAACTTTAGGGGAGCGACTTACAGATCCTTCCGAAGTTATAAACGTTTTCGAGATGGAAGCCGTTGCGAGAGAAAAAGTTCCTCCGGCGCACTTTGGTTATCTGGCTACTGGGGTTGATGGCGACATAACATTGAGAGCGAATCGCGCTGGGTTCACTCGCTTTCAGATTAAACCGAGAAGATTAGTTGACGTGAGTCAACCAGATTTGTCGGTAAACGTTTTGGGAGCTCAGGCGGATTCACCGATTTTCATTTGTCCGGTCGGAAGTCACCGAGCTTTTAATCCTGTGGAAGGTGAAATCGGTGTTGCTCGAGCTGCCGCCGCAAAGAATCATCACATGACTCTCTCGACTCAGGCCTCGACGCCAATTGAGGACGTAATCGAAGCAAGGGATGGTCCGATCTGGTTTCAGCTATATCCAACTAATCGCTGGGAATACACCGTAGCTATGTTGCAGCGAGCTGAACAAGCCGGTGCCACGGCAGTTGCCTTAACGATAGATTTACCCGGGGGTCGAAATACTGAAACTCAATCAATTTTAATGCGGGAAGACACCCGCACTTGCTCCAACTGCCACACCGGACAAGCAAAGCCAATTTTCGATGGTCTGGATATGCGCGGTGTCGGACTAAACGATCCTTCTCTAACCTGGGACGTCATCGGTCGAATCAAAGAAGTAACCGATATGAAAGTCCTCATAAAAGGTATTGAAGTAGGAATCGATGCTACGCTTGCAATTGAAAATGGTGCTGACGGAGTTTGGGTATCCAATCACGGCGCAAGAGCAACTGAAACTGACAGGGGATCGATTGAATGTTTACCGGAAATCGTCGCCGCGGTTAATGGTCGCATTCCAATCATTATCGACAGTGGCTTCCGACGTGGCACAGACATTTATAAAGCATTGGCAATGGGTGCTGATGCTATCGGCATAGGTCGACCATATATCTGGGGACTTGGTGCCTTCGGTCAGGCTGGTGTTGAAAGGGTGTTAGATTTATTGAATCGAGAATTACAAATCACCATGCAAGGCAGTGGCACACCTACTGTGCATTCGATAGGACCAGATTATATTTTAGATGCAGGTCGTCGTGTGCCACGGGGACGATTAGGCCGTGAGTTACTGTAATAACAGAAAACTTCATAAGGAAGGAAGTATGCAAGTCTTTTGCACCAGTATTAGCAATGCCGTTTGTTCAGTCTGCTTGTTTGCGATCTTATTTATTGAAAGCACAGTTAGTGCACAGGGGCTAATTGCACCAAATCGACAGCTCGATCCTGAAGCTGGGATGTCAGCGATTTTATTGGGTACTGGTATTCCCCTTCCTCAAGCTGCAAGAGCTTCAGCATGTAATGCACTTATTGCGGGTGATCGTGTTTTCCTGGTTGATACTGGACGAAACTGTGTTCTTAGAGTTCGCGAAGCAGGCCTTACTGATATCAATGGCATCTTTTACACCCACTACCATTCCGATCACTTCATCGGGCTTGGCGAAATACTTCTAAACTACGGTGTCGCAGGTCTGGACAAATCAATTCCAGTTGAAGGCCCAGTTGGAGCTAAAGAAATGGTGGATGGCATGCTTGCCAACTATAGTCTCGATGTTAGCTATCGCATTGCCCATCATGGTGACAAATTCAGTACGGCGATAATGAACCCTACCGTTACTGAGAGTGAGCCTGGTGTAATCTTTGACGAAGATGGACTAACCATTACAATGTTCCCTGTTTGTCATGAACCAATAGCTCCCGCTGTTGGTTATCGTTTTGAATACAAAGATCAAACGGTGGTTTTTTCTGGAGATACCAATGTCTGCCCCGCTTTCGCAGAAGGAGCAAGAGATGCGGACTTGCTGGTTAGTGAAGTTTCCAATCAGGCAATTTGGGATCGCGCTTTGAGTATGGCCCGGGCTGCTAACAATCAGCGCCAGGTGGAAATGATTCAGGAAGGGCTCGAGTACCATGCAGAGTCTCTTGCACTGGCTCGCATGGCACAAGAAGTTGGTGTAAAGAAATTAGCTCTCACACATTTTTTCCCAAGCTTTCCACCAACGGAACAAGCCGAAGCGAATTTCATTAGTGGCATGAGTGATTTTTATGATGGCCCAATAGTAGTTGGACGAGATGGAATGGAAGTAGCACCTTAACGGTTAATCGAACTGTGAAATGGTCGTTCGGTAAAGCAGGCGATCAAACCCTGCATAACCGCCAGTCGCCTTGTGTAACACGCTGCGGTTATCCCACATCACTAACATGTTTGGCTGCCATTGATGGCGATAGACGAATTGTTCGGAACCTTGATAACGATAAAGCTCTTTTAATAGTTCTTTGCTTTCTTTTTCTGAAATCTCTTCGAACCGCTCGATATAGCCAGCAGTTGAATATATGGCAGGCATTCCAGTTTCAGTATGCGGACGAATTAATGGATGCGTGTGAGTTCGCCGTGCTTCTTCGGAGATAACAATATCCATGCTGCGGTGTTCATTTTCTACTTTATTTTCACTATATATTCCATCTGGCGAATAACCGGAAGCTGCTGAATGGATGGCGGTAAGATTCTCAATTCGATCTTTCAATTCGCGCGGTAACTCATCATAGGCTTTGTGTTGATTAGCAAATAATGTATCGCCGCCTTGCGGTGGTATGGTGATGCCATAAAGACATGTGCCTATCGGTGGTTTGGGCTGAAAGCTCCAATCGGTATGCCAATTTTCTGCAAACAAAGAGGTCTTTTCATCAGCATCGCGTCGAATAGCTGAAATGTTTTTGTGGGCATCGATTGGATTAAAAAACGGATCTTCGCCAAAATTCCCAAAGTAAAGTGTGAAGCGAGCAAGATCTTGGACACTAATCTCTTGCTCTGGAAATACAAGAACGTGATGTTTCAACCAAGCTTGGCGAATCTTAGTCACTTGCTCAGATGAAAGTTGCTGAGTTAGATCGACATTGGTAATTTCCGCTCCGCAGGGAGCTGCTTTTTGACTAACTTGCATTTAATTTCTCTTTCACACTTACGCTGGTGTCTCAACCATAAAGCTGGCTTGAGTTTCCGCTACTAATTCTTTAGTGTCCTCTCGGAACATCTTACCTTCCATAACAATGAGCCGACCGCGATTTTTAATGCAATGCCCTTCCACTAAAACTTTTGTGCCGATAGGCAAACTGTCTTTGTAGCGAATATCACATTTGGCGGTATAGGCTCTAACACCCTTGAGATAGATCCAGTTAGCCATTACATCGTCAAGTACGCTAAATATTATGCCTCCATGGGTAACACCATCGAAGCCACAATGCATATTGCCAGGAGTAAACTCCGACCTAGCAACATCATCTTCAATTCTAAAATTCAGTTTCAGACCAATATCATTACTAGGTCCGCATACAAAGCAATTTTTTCCATCGGTTCTCATTTCAGCCATTTCAATTTAGTACTCACATTATTCAGACATTATTACTTAGCTCCAACAGATGATATCTTAGTGTAGGATAACCGCGATGAGAAACTTAAAAGTAAAAATTGCTAATCTTGAAGATGATTTGCGGGCATTGGCTGAGCAGATCAATCACTCATCATGGGGCACTGAGAACGATGTAGATGACTATTCGAAAGAATCCCTAGAGACCTACCTGAAAAAAGAAGATACGATTTTTATAGCCTGTTATTTGGAGGAAGCTGGGGAGCAGGTATTGGCAGGCATATCCTCCGGAAGAATTGAGCAAAAGCCTTATAACTGCGAGAAATGGCTCTATATAGATGAGGTAGACGCTTGCAGCGATCACCGCCGAAAAGGTGCTGGTACTGCAATGATCAATGAAATGTTAAAGCTCGCCAAAGATAATGATTGCGAAGAAGTTTGGTTAGCCGCCGAATCTGATAACCATGAAGCCAGAAAGTTTTACGAATCCTTAGATCCTCATGAGATCGATGAGGTTGTTAGCTATACATTTGAGCTAGAGTAATTTTTGCCTAAAACCATGAAGTCACTCTCCTTTTTCATTGCTGCACACAATGGTGCTGAATATCCAGATCTCCTCAAAGGAAGGTTAGGCAAAGGCATAGACTACCGAGTTGCAACCACAATCGAAGAAAGTTTGGCGCAATATGATGGCCAGCAAGTGTTACTAGCACGACCAGACTTTGCTGCAGCTATATTAAATACACAGCCACCGATTGACTGGATTCAGTCCACTTGGGCCGGTGTTACTCCCTTAATCAATCATCCAAACAAAAATTACACCCTTACCGGGGTCAAAAAGGTATTTGGTGAACAGATGACCGAGTATGTTCTCGCTCAAATCCTGCATCATGAACTGCGAATTAAAGAAAGGGGTGAGCAACAACGACAAAAAGTTTGGAAAGCTCAAGGCAGCGGTCGATTAGCGGGTAAGGTTATCGGGATTCTAGGAACCGGTTCAATCGGAGCAGAATTGGCGAATTCTGCAGCTCAACTAGGCGTAAAAGTAATCGGCTATAACAGCAGTGGTAATCCAGTTAAGCCATTCGAAGAAATATTTACAAAAGACTCTCTCACCGAGTTCTTGGAACAGAGTGACTATGTGATTGGCATCCTGCCAGACCTTCCTAGCACCACTAATCTAATTGATGCTTCATCTTTTCAATCTATGAAAGAGACCGCATTACTTATAAATGTAGGTAGAGGAAACCTTATCGATGATGATGCCTTATGCGCCGCGCTGAACAACGGAGAAATTGCCGGAGCTGTATTAGACGTATTTAAAAAAGAGCCATTATCTGCAGACAGCTCACTCTGGACCGCGAAGAACTGCACTATTACACCTCATATTGCTGCCATGAGTTATCCCAAAGATATCGTCGAAGTGTTCCTTAAGAATCTGGAACGCTATATGGCGGAAGAGTCATTACTTTACCAGATCGATTTTGATAAGGGTTACTGATTTTTAAGCTCTAAAGAATAGGAAAAAAACAGTTCATGAACTTGAAAAAAAAGATTGTATGCATTGCTGCTGCAAGTTTTCTTTTTATGACATCCGTAAATTTCGCGGATGTTCCGCGCACTAGCTGGGGCACGCCAGATTTACAAGGAGTATGGACTGGAGCAACAGTAACGCCACTAGAAAGACCCCAGACATTAGAAGACAAACCTTTTCTAACCGAAGAAGAAAGGCGCATTATTGAGAAAGATCGGGAAGATTTCTTTTTATCTCGAAGTGCAAATCCTGATCCAGGAACACCTGGAGGATATAATCGCTTCTGGTTAGATCCCGGCACAGTAACCTTAGATGACGGCCGCAGTTCATTAATCGTCGACCCACCAAGTGGTCGCATTCCGTGGCATCCGGAAGAGAAACAATGGTCAGATTCACAGTCTGCTCGTTATGGTGTCGGTCCGTTTAATGATTACACTGATCTAGATACAGGTGAGCGCTGCATATCAGATGGCATCACTATGGTTGCATTGCAGCCCTACAACATGAATTACCAAATCGTGCAAACAGAAGATACGATCATTATCGCTCACGAGATGTATCATGAGTTTCGCGTTATTCCTCTTGATGATCGACCATTTATATCCGACAAAATCGGACAGTGGTTAGGAGATGCCCGCGCCCATTGGGAAGGTGACACTCTAGTAATAGAATCAAGAAATTTTGCTGACAAGCGTCATTACTATTGGGCATGGCCCTGGCGCAGTGTTCGAGGCAGTCTTACTCTAATTGAAAGATTAACTCGATTGGATGAGACAAACATGGATTACGAGGTAATTTTGGATGATCCGGAATTGTTTACTCAGCCATGGACAATTTCCGCACCCATGACTATAGATCAGGCGTCTCGCGGAGTGACAGCAGGCCCTCTTTTCGAGTTCGCCTGTCATGAAGGCAACTACGCGCTCCCAAATGTGCTGCGAGGTGCACAAATGGAATCTTCACCTGATTAAGTTCAAGCAGCTAAAATTTCCTAAGGTATTCCATATGAAACACTCAATTACGATATTTAGTGTGCTTGCTCTTTTCTCTACTGAAGTAAGTGCAACTGATTTCAATAATACTGTTGATGAGATTTTTTCAGACATAGATTCAAATACATCTCCGGGATGTTCAGTGGGCGTAATAGAGAATGGAGAACTAATACATAAAGCTGGCTATGGACTGGCAAACATGGAATTAGGAATCCAACTGGATGGCAGTCATGTACATAGAGTAGGATCAGTTTCCAAACAATTCACTGCAATGGCAGTACTATTACTGGTAGAAGAAGGAAAGATCGATCTTACTGAAGAAGTTCGAACTTATTTACCTGATCTAAGGGAATATGTAAGCAGAGTCACCGTTAACGCGATGCTTGGGCATGTTGCGGGAATGGCAGATTACGACTATATAACTGATGATGATAATTCAGTACTAAATCCAGGCGCCAATATTCAATCAGTCGCAGGCGGACCATTTCGCTTAGGTAATGAAGACTACCTAACCATCCAAGAATTTTATGATGTAGTTAAAAGCGTTCCACTTAGGCACCCACCTAACCAGCAGTATCAATACAGTAACCTGGCCTACTTTTTATTATCAATGTTAGTGGAAGAAGTTTCGGGTCAAAGCCTGCGAGATTATTCTGAAGAAAAAATTTTCCAACCACTGGGTATGTCGCAGTCATTTTTTAGCGACGAACCAACCGAAATAGTTCGTAATCGAGCCAGCGGTTACCGGCCAAATGAAGACGGTTATATAACTGATATGACTAACCTATTTTGGGTAGGCGATGGCGGCCTGCATACCAATATCGAAGACATGGTGAAATGGGATCAAAATTTTTATGAACCTCGAGTGGGCCAAAATCCTGAAGAGCTACTGAAACTTTTTAATACTCCTAATAGCGACTTTGATTCTGGGGGAGGTGGCCGTTATGCTAATGGCCAGCAAATCAGAAGATCAAACGATCGTTTAGTCTTTGCTCATTCTGGAGGGTGGCTGGGAACGACAACATTTTATGCGCGCTTTCCCGAAGATAGATTCTCTGCAGTTGTTTTTTGCAATGACATAAGTTTGAATCCAGAACAATACGTCAACAACATCACTGAAGCGTACTTTCTAGACTAAGCGTCGCAACTACAGCTCACTGCTAGTCGTCTCCTATAACGGCTATTGCTTCTACTTCAACCTGTAACGCTGGGATTACCAATCCGGATACTCCAATTAAAGTTGAGGCGGGTGGAGGAATGTCGGCTGAAAAATAACGTGCCCTTGCCTCACTATATGCTGTTCGCCTTTCTGCATCTATATCTACTATAAAGCCTGTAAGTTTTATGACATCTGCCATGGTTGCACCTGCTGCCTCCAATTGCTCGACCATGTTGGCAAAGACCACATCCATTTGTTCAGCAAACGAATCAGCAATTTCACCGTTGCGGATACCTACTTGTCCTGAAACGTAGATGGTTTTGACCCCATTAGAAGTTACGGTCGCCACTTGAGAAAAGGAAGCATTAGAGTTAATAAATTCAGTTTCTAAATCTGCTGCAAAACCAGAACTACCCATTATTAAGATGAGCAAGATGCCGCAACGTTGAATTAGCATTTTCATTGTTTTCTCCATC
Organism: Gammaproteobacteria bacterium UBA3498; assembly: GCA_002377605.1. GTDB lineage: Bacteria > Pseudomonadota > Gammaproteobacteria > Pseudomonadales > Pseudohongiellaceae > UBA9145. Next base: position 33,781 of record DFQD01000096.1, read on the forward strand.
GAAGATAAAAAAGGGACGTAAGTATTTTAACTTCGCCCCTTCAAATTTTTTCTCAGTTAGATCTATTCAGTATAAGGGTTTACATAACCTTCAGGTAATACACGCTCTGGATCCGGCCTTATACTAATCATCTCTACACGCGAGTCCACAGAATGCCAACCGTGGAAAACTCCTGCAGGTATCACTACGATATCACCCTGCCTTACTTCACGGACCTGACCATCGCCACGAGCTACAGAAGTTGAAAAACTTTCTCCCACCAACACTTCAACGATGTCGGTGTTAGATGGAATGTTATTTCTCCCTAGCAAAGTTCCTCCAGTAACTAACACGCCCGAGCCCTTAGTTATGTAGTAAACCTCGGACACATGGTTGTGAACGATGCCACTAACCGGTTCGTCATTGGCTTCGATCTTATCACGGAACAGAACGCCAACCGCCACGTTGGAGTTACCAATGTCCACTACTTTAACCTGTCGATCGACTCGACCTTCAGGAGCGTGTATGACATTTTGCCATTCGCTATAAACAACATCGGTCGCTTCAGTTAGGTTCCCTTCGTGTGAAAGTGAAGTGAAAACGAAAAAGCTGCATGCAATTGCACCAGTAGTGGCAAACACGTTTTTTAGCTTAAACATAGCTCCTTCCTCTATTCTTAACTATTCTCTTATTTTGTTAATGAGATTGCTCTGCTGCTTTAGCTTCTGCTTCTTGTACCCGTGCTCCCATTAGTGCTCCTGTCATGCTGTAGTTGCCTTCATGACACGCATATTCGTAGATATGCCCAGAGTCGTCCCAGGTAAATGAAAATTCTCCGCGGAATTCATCATTGTAATAAACAGGATCATTAACAGTGTATTGGTAGAACAATTCGGTTTCAGACAAACGAGTGAATCGTTCGATTACGTGAGCTTTAGAACTAATCAGCATAGGTCGACCAGTTGCCGCTCTTTCAGGCACTGTATCGCTGTAGTGTGTTGTCTCTACAACGAGTGTTTCCCCTTCCCAACGCCCAATAGAATGACCTTCCATTGTTCGTATAACTTCTGGCCTAGTTGCGCCGTCCATGTGAATGACTCTTAAAGGTGAATTCTCTTCCGCTACGATTGCGATCTTATCGGGAGTCTGCACAAAACCATAGAACAACTCATAGGGAAATGCGCGCATTGGTGGAGCACCCCAACCTTCAATGCATCGTTCTACTCCGGGTCGCTGCTCCGGGCCATCGAATCCGGAATTGTCCCTAAAATAACCAAACGATGAATTGGAAATACCATGCTCGTTGTAAGGTAGTACGCCATCCTCTGGATACACCAGTACTGAAGATCGGTACTCACCCTTCACAATTGCAAGTTTTAGAGGTCCAAAAATGTCAATATCTGGATCCGTGTTTCCAGCAAATGCAGCGTCATATGTTGCTTGAGCAAATCCGCTCGCAAACTCTGGCGACACTACTAATGGCGTACCTTCATATCGCTCCAGAGGTGTGATGAAGCGTGTACTCCATACGCCCTGAAAATCAGGCTGCCCATGTTCATTGCGCGCTACCTCGTAAATACCTTCAGACTGTGCAAAACTCAATGAGCCAAATACCAACGCTACAACTAACGCACTTGCTTTTCTAAACCGCATAATTAATTAATTCCTTCTGCTTCTCTTCTCTCTTCCATTCGCGCGCCACGTAACGTATTAATCATGCCGTAGTTACCTTCATGACAAGCGTATTCGTAAATCTGTCCAGCAACTTTGCTCATTGGAACAATTGCTGAAATCCTTTCCGTGTAAGTCGATGGATCTTCGACTGTGAATTCATAGTTCACAACATCGTAAGAAACTCGGGTAAATTTTTCTGTGAGCATCATGTCGTGGTTATTACCCCTACTCTGGAAACTAGCCTGCATACCATTGAAATTCTTAGTCTGCACTACCATGGTATCGCCTTCCCAATAGCCAATAGAATCTCCCGACCACAAACGAATGTCGTCACTCAACTCTGCTTTCTCAACCAGTGGAACTATTCGGGCATCGTGTACCATCTCAGTCATGATGACGAATGTATCTCTATGTTGAATGATCTGCATATTGTTGTTGTATAGGCTAGGCTGAAATGGAGGGCCAGCATTAAAACCAACCAAACATCTTTCCGATGTGCCACGATCTTCAGGGCCATCTTTACCAATTCCACCAACGATAAACCTTACCGGTCTCTCACCGGTGATGTCCGGACCGAGCCCACCAGCAATTACCGGATTGCCTTCAACCGCTTCCGGTAGACGACCGTTTAATGGATAGACGATATGAGAAGTACGGACGTTATCACCTAGCGTACCCATTTCTATCCAAAACGTGTTGTAACCGCGAGGCGTTTGCCCTGAAGGCGGAGGTTCTGGATCGACAACTAGCTCGGCTTCGCGAGCATCAGCCAATGCTGTCATGCGAGCTTGTCGTTCAATCTGCTCCTGAACTTGTTCCGGCGTCAGAAATTCTTGTTCACCGAATCGTTCTGGCCTTTGCATCGGTGTGCTGGAACTGAAATTCCACACGCCCTGCAAGTCGGGCTGATCGTATTCCGTTCTGGGAACCTGGTAATCTGATTGTGCTGTAGCAGTGCCGCAGGCCACTGCCACTGCATAAAGTAATATCAAGAATCGTAGCTTCATTTGTTTTACCCCCCATTGGTGAGCTTGAATAGTAGAATAAATGCCTAGAGAAGAAATATACAGTAGATTTTCCGATACAACTCTCGAAAATACTGTGGTTTATCGCCCTGGAACAGTCTGAAATTCAGGGTTTTTCTCAGAACATTGGTATTTTCATTGAGCCTCTTTTGTTAAGCTCTAAAAGAATAAAAACTAAAGGAGTAGAACAGTGAAAAAGTTGATCTCCTGCCTGGCAGGCGGCTTTATTGCCCTGACAAGCCCCATTCTTGTTGCTCAATCCGATTACCAGGTTCCCAGAACGGAATACGATCAGCCCGACTTGCAGGGTGTTTGGAATTTTGCTTCCCATACACCAGTGCAACGTAACGAAAGTCTGGGGGATCGCGAGTATTTCACTACTGAAGAAAATGAAGAGAATCGTGAGCGTTCGGTTACAACTTTTGAGGCAAGAGCTGAATCTCATTTTGACGGTGTAGGTGGTTACAACTCCTTCTGGTACGAGCGCGCAACAATTGGTTACGACTTACGTACTTCATTAATAACTTACCCAGAAAATGGTCGTATTCCTCCTGCTGTAGAGGGCGCATTTATGCAAGTCGGTGGAGTTAGTCAGGATTTCCCCAGCGAAAGACCAGTACGATTTGTCGTTGGCGGAATAGCTAAAGACGGTCCGGAAGATCGAGGACTATCAGAACGTTGTATAGTCGGTTTTAATTCTGGTCCTCCTTTTATGCCCAGTGCATACAACAATAATGTGCAGCTAATTCAACATCGGAACCATGTCGTTATTCTCACAGAAATGATTCACGACGCCCGTGTAGTACCTCTCGATCGCGATCACAGTCTCACTGACGACATTCGTCTCTGGTCGGGAGACTCAAGAGGATATTGGGACGATGACACCCTTGTAGTCGAAACCAAAAACTTTAATGGTCTAACCCAAAGTTTTCTTTCTTCGCCCTATGGAGATTCTTACAACAAGTCTCTGGTGGAAAGATTCACTCGGGTAAGTGCGGACACTATTGAATATGAATTCACTATCGATGATCCAAGCACCTTTAGCGACAAAATAATAGCCATGGTCCCTATGACCAAAGTGGACGGGCTGCTGTATGAGTACTCGTGCCATGAAGGCAACTACGGAATGGCGAATATGATTCGTGGTGAACGAAGACAAGAATTGGATGCATTAGGCATTGATTAGATGGTCGATTCAGTCTCGACAGTTATTGTTCACATGGAGGCCAACCTCGATGGTTACATCCAAAACAAAGACGGCAACATTTCCTGCTTAGTCACTCAAGTTAGTTTTGCAGCGACTCTATCCTTTCTTTACGATAGCCTTCCTACTTCTTATTGTTTGCTTGTGAGGATTCTAAATTGAAATTCTATGATCTACCTGCTTCACCTAACACTAGACGGGTACGCATTTTTATGGCCGAAAAAGGTCTAGATATCCCCATGACTCCAGTCAACATGATGGAAAATGAAAATAAGACCGAAGAGTATCTAGCTAAGAATTCTCTCGGCCGGATGCCTGTCTTAGAGCTTGATGATGGAACCTGTATTGCCGAATCCATGGCTATTTGTAAGTACTTGGAAGAATTGCACCCGGAACCACCTATGCTGGGCCGTGATGCACTAGATAAAGCCATGGTGGAAATGTGGCAACGTAGAATGGAATTTGAATTACTAAATCCAGTGATTGGAGTATTCAGACATACCGCAGACATGTTCAAAGGACGCATCGCTCAAGTTCCAAAAATGGCCGAAGTGGAAACTGCAAATGTAAAAGAAAAAATGGAGTGGTTAGAAAAAGAACTAGAAGGCAAGCAATACATAGCAAACAATGAATATACAATTGCAGACATTACCGCGCAATGTGCATTCGTCATGGCAAAAGCAGCAATCGGTATTCGCATTCCTGAAGAGATGACTAATCTGACGCAATGGTGGAAGCGTGTTACCTCGCGACCAACGTCACGAGCTTGAGAATTCGGGGAGTAAACAATGAAACCAGTATGTCTAGTTATAGGTGCAGGTGCTGGAATAGGTGGTACCGTAGGAAAGCGCTTTGCCAAAGAAGGCTTTCACGCAGTCTTATGCAGACGCAGTAACGAAGAAGGTCTTAAAAAACTCGTAGCTGAGATACGGGATGATGGTGGAGATGCAACTGGGTTTCTTCTAAATGCAGTTAAAGAAGACACGATTGAGGAACGAGTAAAACAAGTTGAAGCTGAGATTGGCCCTATTGAAGTGGTTATTTTTAACTTGGGCGCACAAGTTGGTAATCGTTCTCTTGAAGAAACCACTTATAAGATTTTTGAACTAGGCTGGCGCATGGCCACTCTTGCTTTGTTTAGAATCGCTTCTGTAGCTTGTCCATTAATGGAGACTCGAGGCAAGGGGACAATGTTAGTGACTTCTTCAACAGCTGCAGTACGAGGTAATGCCGGACAACATTCCCATGCCGCAGCTATGGGTGGACGACGCATGTTGTGTCAATCGCTAAACGCGCAATATGCGTCCAAAGGAATTCACATTGCTCATATTGTTATCGACGGTTCGGTGGACGCTCCAGATACTCTTGGCAAGATGTTAGGGCCTGAAAAATTTCAGCAGCTGCGTGAATCCAAAGGCATGGAACACGATGGTTTAATGTTGCCGGAGAAAATTGCCGATACTTATTTCCACTTACACCAGCAGCATCGTTCTGTCTGGACTCATGAATTAGATCTTCGGTCTTTTTCTGATCTGGCCTGGTGGAATCATTAAAACAAGCCCGAAACGAATCACAGAATCTTGCTGTTATCATAGTCTTCACCCTGGCGACGGGACTTTTTCTCTATGTGGATTTCCGGCTCTTTAAGATGATCGAGATTGATGGCGCCCTGAGTGAGCCCTTCGGACACCGTGGTCCACAGCGGTATATTATTCTTCCTGGATTTTAACCAGGCAACCAGCTTCACAGTCGCCCAGCCAAATATCAACTAGCCACCAAGAAATGAATATTGTAGTAGCAAACCTTCAGTCATTATGGTTTCTCCATGCCCTATAATATGGAGGTAGACTGCGCCAATTCAACTGCTTCTAAAGGTGCACCTGTCGAACATGATGAATCTACCTCAACCTAATTTCGATAGAATGCAGACTATGCTTCAGCCGAAAATTACAAACTTGGTTTTTAACTCTACCCTTTTCATTCTCTCTGCGCTAATAAGCTTTCCAGTGTTAGCTCAAAACGAATCGCAGAATCTTGACGACTCTTGGCTACAAGAAGTTATGCCATTGGCAAATTCCTTTTCTGAAAAACAAGGCGACCCCCCTGTCTATTTAGCATTTCAATCTGCTGATGAAAACGAACTAATAGGTTACATATTCACAACTCCCGATATTCCACCGGAAGAAGATGGGTTTAGTGGTCCAATCGATGCATTGATTGGTATGAATTTAGACGGTGAAATTACTGGAGTTAAGGTACTTTTCTACCAGGAATCCTATAAACATATCCGTGGTGACTTTATCGTTGACTCAGGATTTCCAGAGCAATTTACTGGCAAAGCAATCGCCGATAAATTTCGTATGCGTGTAGACATAGATGGAATTTCGCGCGCAACGATTAGTAGCTGGGCATTAGCACGAGGAATTCGCAACGCAACCAGGCGAGTGGCTATGGCCTATCTGCCTGGATCTTCTTTTGTGATCGAAGCTAACGTAGAGATCGAAGTATTACAAACACTACAAGATCAGAATTGGGATGATTATCTAGCCACCGGTTTTGTTAAAGAGTTCTCGGCTCCCATAGCCGGCGAGTCTGATCTTAATTTTGCTTTGGCTTACATGGGTCACTATCGTTTAGGGGAACTACTCGTCGGCGCTAATGATTACTCAAATTCTGATCGCACTGCTAGCGAGATGATCGAAGACGGTCATATGCTTTTACTTGGTCTGACAGGCAATACTCCTCGATTGCAACAACTACGATTGGGCACCATGCAGGACGGAATTCTATACCCTAATCGTGGAGATAGAGTTGTATTCGCCGGAACAGCTGATGAAGGAAAGATCGCTGATCGAGCCCAGTTCGCTATCGCTTTATTTATGCACCCAAACATAGACATAACACAGCCCTTTACTGTGGTTTACGACACAAGCGAAGTGCGTGGAGAATTTAATGACTATGTGGGGGTTGAATATCAGTTGCCAGAGGATGTATTGACTTTGATAATGGGTGCTTCTGTAACTGAAGAAAGTGCCGTGACGCAAACTGTTTTTCTCGTCGTGATACTATTGCTGACCGTCACCTTATTTGTACTGAATCTGCCTCGAATTAGGGTACACCTAAATAATAGTAACCAGTAGATTGAAATCATTTAGTCACATTTTTACTTTAGCAGCATTGCTTTCTGTTTGCTTTAATTCTGCGGCAGCGGAACTAGAAGAAGAATTTATTCAGCAAGAATTGGCACGAACACAGCTCGACCCTGATCATGCAGTTACATTTGAAATTAATGCGCCATCTGAATTTGTATTTCAATTTCTCATCCGTCGCGTTGCTGACTATGCAAGCGAAGCAGTTGCCGTGGAATTCGACCATAACAATTCGCTTACCCCGGATAGATTAGATGGGGGATCAGTTCGCATCACAACCATGGAAAATGCAGGCCAGTTAGTTCAACGCATTCTTTTATTTGACCCTCCACTTAGTTATGCCTATTACACTGATATGAACGCATCTACAATAGAAGCTCCGTTAGATTATTCGTTAGCAAGATACAATCTCACGGAATTAGATAACAACAGAACCAGAGTACAAATTTCTGTTGTTTATAAATCAAGCTCTCGGTTGTTGTCTTATTTTGTTAGAAGAGCATTTAATGCTGCTCTTGAAAGTGATTTCGAACTGGCCGTACATAAAATCGAAGAGGAATATCAATAAATTGAACGTTTACTTATTACTGATTAAGAATGTTAAGCCGTAAATATCATTACCGACTCCTGTTACCGTATATATAACTTCCTGCGATTCAAGATCATAGCTCTATATTTACAATCGGAATTAGAGGAATCCAACGAATTATATAAATTTGGATTCCTTTGAAAATGAAATAAATTGAAATATTACCTTGCACATAGACTGGCAGGCTCTACCATTCAGCATCAATTCCATACGCAGCCGAATTAATTAGAAAGTAATCATGAAAATATCGCAGTTCGTGTTAGCGATTAGCATAGCATTTGTTTCCCTGATTAGTTTTTCCGCGGAAGAAGGAATATATATTCCCCGAATTGATGGCGAGCCCACCTTGGGTGATTTTGAAGGCATGGAACCTCGCTCAGAGTTGGCCCGCTCTATGTCAAAAGTAGAAGGATTCATTCAGAGAGATCCTGACGACGGCGAGCCTGCCAGCCAAGATACCGAAGTCTATATTGGTTACGACAACATTAATCTCTATGCCATCTGGCTTGCCTTTGATGATGAGCCAGAATTAATCCGCGCAAATTTATCTTCTCGAGAAAATATCGGTGGCGACGACCGCGTAGGTCTGACCATCGATACATTTAATGATCAACGCACCGCACTGTCTTTTCATGCAAGTCCATTGGGAATTCAATGGGACGCAAGATGGACAGAAGGGTCGTCTCTTCGCGCAGGTTTCGATATTACTTTCGATTCGGTTTGGTATAGCGATGGCCAGTTAACCGATAAGGGTTATATGGTAAGCATGGCTATTCCTCTGAGAAGTCTGCGCTTTCCTGATTCGGATGAACAATTGTGGCGTGTTCAGTTTGGACGGAATATTCCTCGATCCAGCGAATTTTCCTTTTGGCCTAGATACACAATAGAAATAGAAGGACGACTTAACCAGACAGCACTGCTTCAAGGAATAGAAAGCGTATCGCCAGGCAATAACTCACAGTTCATTCCATTTTTGTTTGCACGCGATGTTGAAGCCCTGGATACAAGGGCAATTGGCGGCCCAAAGCTTGATAGAGCTACTGAACAAGATGTCGGTCTCGACGCCAAATTTGTTTTTAATGATTCCTGGGTTTTAGATTTAACATTGAATCCTGACTTCAGTCAGGTTGAATCAGACGAGCCTCAAGTAACCGTTAACGAGCGTTTCGAAGTTCAGTTTCCCGAGCGGCGTCCTTTCTTTGTCGAGAACGCTGATTTCTTTGCCAGCGATTCAATTCTTTTGTTCACCCGTCGCATTGTAGACCCGGAAGGTGGCATTCGATTCACCGGTCGTGAAGGTGATTATGGATTAGGCGCTATTTTTATCAATGATGAGGCGCCAGGTTTAAATCGAGAAGCTGGCGATCCGCTAGATGGCGAAAAAGCAAACATTGGGATTATTCGTGGCTTTCGCGATATCTCTGAACAATCCCGCGTTGGTTTTTTCCTGAGCGATAGGGTACTAGGCCACGGTTACAATCGAGTAGCGAGTCTAGATGCCCGTTTTAAACTTACTGATAACTGGATTACCCAAGCACAGCTAGTTGGAACAGATAGTGAACCAACTTTAGGCGGAGAATCAACAACTGGTTACCAACGCAATATACAATTTAATTACACTGGTCGAACGGTAAATAGTCATTCACACTTTGTAGAAACTACAGACCACTTTCGCACCGACCTTGGATTTCAGAATCGCTTTTTTAAGCCTGATACATCGGGTATACACAACAGTGTAGATTTGAATTTCTACCCTGAAGGATCAAGTTTAAATCGCTGGAGCACCGGCTTCTTTGACGTCTACTTAAATGACAATGACGGTACCCGGATTTATCACCAGTTCGGTCCAGACCTAAATTTCAATTGGAACACTACGGGTATCGGATTTTCATTTACTGATTACGCAGAAATTCTACGACCAAAGGATTTCCCGGGAATCATTAGTAATACCCGATATGACTATGAAACCTATCAGGTAAACATATTCGATAACACCTTACAGACTGCAACATTTCGCGCCAGCTATCGAGAAGGTCGAGCGCTGAATCTAGTACCACCTATTGGTACACTCCCTTATGTTGCTGATACCAGTCGTATCGATCTATCTTTTTTGTGGCGACCACTGGATCAGCTATCGATAAATAACACTTATTTTCTAACTGAACTGGAGAATCGCGGCGGTAGCGCGAAAATTTTCACAAATGAAATTTTTCGCAGTAACTGGAATTATCAGTTCACCAAAGAATTATCTCTTCGATTTATCGCGCAATATGATGAGACGGAAGCTGGACCGGCAACCCGGCTACAAGATGATGAGAACCTAAACTTCGACGTCTTACTACGCTATGTGATTAACCCATGGTCCGCATTTTATATAGGCTACAACTCTAACCGTAGCAATTTCGATATTGTCGAGTATGAAGGTGAACGAGAATTAATAGTTGCCAATGACTTGAGACAGGATGGCGATCAGTTCTTTGTGAAATTTTCCTATCTTTTTCAGCGCTAGCTGAATTCTTGAACAGAATCCTCTGGCGCTAATGCAGCACCGGCCTGGGGTGAGTGACCCTTTGCAAGCATCTTATACCAATCACGAAAAGGCCCTGTCGTGTTTTGCATGAAAGATCTGTACTCCCCTTGCGTATCAGGGCCGATTCCCCAAGGGGTGTACTCGTCTTTGTCTGGAATGTATAAGGTTCCAAACATTCGATCATAAATGCTAGTCACCGCTGCCAGATTCGTATCCCAATGCTTCTTCAGATAACTGTGATGGGTGTGATGCATAGCCGGGCTTTGAATCCATTTTTCCAGCCAGCGAGGATAACGTAATTGCACGTGATAATGTCGAAATGAACCGGTTAATCCCAGAATAAATGAAAAGAATCCTGCTCCCAAAATTGTTGCTTGGGTGATACCACCATCAAATAGATAAGCAAAAATTCCTGTTGCAACTGCAAAACTAAATGCAGAGCCCGCAGCCCAAATTGGCCCAGCAAGAAAATGCTCTCGATAACGAGTTAAGGGCGTCAGTACTTCAGCAGAATGATGCACTTTGTGGATAGCCCATAACGCTGGAATCTTATGCATTGAATAGTGAATGACATAGAACACAAAGTCATATAACAACAGACTTACCAGCGCAAAAAACAGCATCCAGGCGAAGCTTGATTCTATTGCTGGTGTCTCCCCGAATTGCCATTGTAAAACTGCGATTACATTCTGCTCAGTAACTGGCCCCACTGTTGCCATTAAAGCGACTACCCAGATCGGTCGAAGGATTCGTTCCAACACCCATAACCAAACATCGACTCGTGCAGAAACATGCGTGTAAACATCATTCGGGATTAAATATTCGACAATTCCGACTTGGCGAACTTCACCTTTGGCACTCTTGGATCCATGACCGCGGTAATACATGAAAAGGCAAATAGCTAAAAACAGGGTGATCAATAATCTATCCCAGTGCAAATCATTGGGAATGTTGGTTGAGGCGATATTCCAGATGAAGGTTGATGCTTGCTGAACGATATCCGTGAACGGCCCGACTATCTCGCCAGAAGTGCTATTGGCCATGTATGAAACCTCTGGAACTCAAATTTAAGTATTATAATTTTGACTTGGATGAGATTATGCCTGAATTGATTGCCAATTAGTGAGCAAATTCATCAACGATCCAAGCGGCATCATTTTACGTTATAAAAATAAAGCTATGTGAAACAGGCTCTCCTACAAATCAGCTAAAATAATGTATAACAGTGAAGACTCGGAGGAATTATTGTGACAAAAAAACTACTTGTGTTGATATTTATATCATTGACCTCTCATCTAATTGTGGCTCAATCATCTGCGAATGGCGTTTGGGATTTTTCTATGGCTAGTCCAATGGGCTCTGTAAGCGCTAAGGTTACAATGATGGTTGAAGGGAACGTATTAAAGGGAGAATTCGATCTGGGCGGGGGCCGTACTTGGCCTATCGAAGAAGGCGAGGTCGACGGAAACAACATCTCGTTTAATATTAATCGCGATGGATCTTCTATGACCTATGTTATGAGTGCCGAAGTTAATGAAGATTCTATTTCCGGAATCGCATCGGCAATGGGTACAACCGCTGAGTGGTCTATGACTCGCGCAGAATAGCGCTAGTTGAACTACTCATGCGAAAAAGACTTTGCTTCCCAATTTCCTCGGGGTTAGATTAGATTTATTCTTAAACCCAATGAGATAAAGGTGAAGCCATCATGCTCACTCGCCGCGAACTATTCCATGCCGCAGGCGCAGCGACCGCGCTCGGATTAACACAAGCAAACTCTGCTCAGAGCCAAACTTTGGCATCTGATTCAAGTAACTCAACCGTTCGCCTTAGCGGTGATGGGATCGGGCTGCGACCCCAGGAATTTACGGAGCTGCTTGATAGTTTATGCCAGAATCAAAACATCGAACCGGATAACTATTTGCTTGGTGGTGAAGTCGAAAAATTTGAACGATATTGCGCAAAACTACTAGACAAAGAAATGGCGGTATTCATGCCATCCGGGACATTGGCTAATCAGCTAGCTCTGCGTCAAATCGCCGGCGAAAGGCGTCGAGTGATAGTGCCGGGATTAAGTCATGTCTATAACGACACCGGTGATGCTTCTCAGAATCTTTCCAACTTAAATCTAATTCCCCTTGCACATGATCGCGCCACTTTTACCCTAGAAGAAGTTGAGGCTGTTATTGAACGAACTGCTGGCGGAAGAGTTACCGCGGAAGTTGGAGCAATCTTAATTGAGAGTCCGGTACGAAGATTATCTGGCGAGATGGTCGATTGGGAAGAAACTAAACGCGTTGCGGGTTATGCCAAAGAAAAAGGAATCGGTATTCATCTTGATGGCGCAAGAATGTTTATCGCTTCTGCTTATACCGGAATAAGTCCGGCCGAATATGCAGAACCTTTTGATATGGTCTATTTCTCACTATGGAAATACTTTAACAGCGGCATCGGTGCAATTCTCGCGGGAAATAAAAATGACCTTGAAGATATGTTTCACACTCGGCGTATGTTTGGCGGTAACCTTTATACAGGTTGGTCAGCTGCATTAGTAGCGCATCATTTCATGGAGGGCTATATAGATCGCTTAAAAACTGCTATTACTATCTCCGAGGATTTTTACTCAGCAATCGACCAGCACCCCGCCTTCATTGTGACTAGAATTCCAAATGGTACGAACTTAACCCGGATTACCCTTATAGGAACTGACAGTGAAGAATTCAGAACTCGATTGTCAGAACAAAACATCTTGCTGGGAAGAGCCAATGAAAACAATCGATTCACCTTAGGTGTAAATGAAACCTGGAATCGAAGAACTGCAAACGAGTTAGCTTTGGCATTTACTAGCGCTGTTACTTAATCGTTCAGTGCTGTTTAGCTCAAACAAATATTGTTTTTCATGTAAAGTAGCTATTCGAAATGGATTAAAAAAATAAAGTGGAGCCTAGCCATGAATCTCTTCTCAGCCAAATGTAGTTTCATCTTCGCAATTTTTTTGTTTTTAACAACAAATGTATTTGCCCAAGGGCTCGGCAACGTAAACGATGAGCGCGTAATTAACTCGTCCGAAATCGAACCAGGTTCATGGCTCACTTACGGACAATCTTTTAAAGAACAGCGCTTCTCGCAATTAACCCAAATCAACACCGATACTGTTGCCCGACTCGGACTTGCCTGGAGCAAACAAATCGGTGATTACAATATGAGAATGCAGGGCACCCCATTGGTAGTAGATGGCGTCATGTATGTATCGAACGGTTGGAGCGTTGTTTATGCATTGGATGCGGTAACAGGTGAAGAAATCTGGACCTACGACCCGGAAGTTGATCGCAGCTATATAAGATTGGCTTGTTGTGGACCTGCGCATAATCGGGGCGTTGCAGTTTACGAAGGCAAAGTTTTTGTTGGTACCTTCGATGGGCGCCTGGTAGCAATCGATGCCAATACCGGTGAAGAAGTTTGGGATGTAGATACCTGGATTCCAGCAGGACTTGGTAGATTCAACATTACTGGAGCACCCCGAGCAGCCGCGGGAAAAATTTATATCGGTCAAGGTAGTGGCGAATCGGGACATCGTCGTGGTTATGTGACCGCTTATGATGCTGATAACGGTGAAGTAGCTTGGCGTTTCTTTTTAGTTCCCGGTGATCCCAGTAAACCATTCGAACATCCTGAAATGGAATTAGCCGCTCAAACCTGGGGCGGTGAATGGTGGAAATATGGCGGTGGCGGCACGGCATGGAATTCCCTGGTTTACGATGAAGAATTTAACTCTCTCTATATTGGTGTTGGTAATGGTGCGCCCTGGCCACGAGATATTCGATCTCCCGGCGGTGGGGATGATTTATTTCTTTCTACCATTGTTTCTGTCGACGTCGATACCGGACGGATGAATTGGTATTACCAAACAACTCCTGGAGATAACTGGGACTACAGTTCTGCAATGGACATGTCACTGGGTGAAATTGAATTCGGTGGCGAGATCCGCAAGGTGGTTTTGCAAGCACCAAAGAATGGTTTCTTTTATGTCATCGATCGTAGCGATGGTGAACTGCTAAGAGCTCTCCCTTATACCGATGGAATTGACTGGGCAACTCACGTAGATATGGAAACCGGGCGCCCGGTTGAGAACCCGGATGTTGTTTACGAAGTCGAACCACAATGGATTATGCCGGCGAACTCCGGCGCCCATAATTGGGAACCGCAGTCATGGGATAACGAGTTGGGCCTAATGTACTTTTACTACCATGACATCGCCAACTTTTATTCATTGGATGAAGGCTTTGTTGAAACTGGCGAGTATCAAATTCGTGAACGCGGCTTGAGTCTTGGTTGGGGTGAAGGTGAATATCGCCGGCGATTGATTGAAGAAGCAGGGCCACGTCCACCATCACAAGCCTTCATTGGCGCGTTCGATCCAATTACAGGAACATATAAGTGGCGGAAGGAACTCGAATCCGACTATAACGGTGGAGTAGTTGCCACCAGAGGCAATGTATTGTTTCAGCCAGAAGGCACCGGAGTTTTTTCAGTGCGGGACACTGAAGATGGCGAATTGATTTGGCAATATCGGGCGCCGGGAACATTTAGATCAACTTCTGTGATGACTTATCAGGTAGGTGGCACACAGTATGTTGCAACGATGATGAATGGCAACAGAGCGATTGATCTTGGCGGAACGGTATTAGTATTCAAGTTAGATGGTGGCCATAACTTGCCTATCCCAGAAATAGCGCAAGCGGTTGTACCGGAACTCCCGGATGATGCATACACGGTTGAACAACTTCGTGAAGGCGACAATTTGTACCACGCACAATGTGCCAGCTGTCATGGTGGAATCGGTGTTCCCAATGAAGTTGCAATCGTTGCACCAGACCTTCGCTTAATGACATTGGATAACCACTCTGAAATGGCAGATATTGTTATCGGAGGTAGCCGTGCGCAACAAGGAATGCCAGATTTTGAAGAGGCGATTTCCGAAGAGCAATTGGAATCGATTCGTGCATTTGTTGTTGAACAGGCAAGACGTTTGCAGGAATTTCAGCAACAGAATCAGGAAGCTCTAGAAGCGACAGCTAACGAAGAAGCACTTAATCGTGCTTAAATGCATTTAGATTTGCTAGCAAAAACTAATTTTTCAGGCGTGGCATAATATTGCTATGCTAAAGTCGGTTCTTTTAAAACTCTTTTTCTATTCGTTTACAGTAAACACTTTTATGCTCTCTTGCCCCGGCGTATATTCAGCTGAAGAAGAGGTTCTGCTAACCATTGAAGGAAACCTTATAGATCGAATTGAATTAGTAGACGAAGACAGTGACGCCGATTTAGTTATAACTATTTACTATGATCTTCTCCCCAACGATGCAAGAGCTGATATCGAAATTCTGCGTGGAAGGTTAGAACGCTTACAACCAGATTATGAAGTCGCCTATCTCGCCGCGGACAGCGCGGAGATGGCAGAGGTGCGAGATCAGATAGATGAAGAATGGGCGGTTATACAAGCAATTCACCTCTACTACTTCACTGCGCAAGTAGTGGACATTTTGAATCAGGCTTACATAAGTAACTTCGATGGCCTATTGCCAGAAGAGACTATAACGCCGGAGTAGGAAAATTGAATGGTTTAGATGCAAACTCGGAACCAGCAGTACGTTTAGGAGCCTTCATCCTAGTCCTTTCTATTCTGTTCTTAATGGAAGTAGTATCCCCTCGCCGTAAGCTCATTTACTCAAAATCCAAACGATGGCTCACAAATTTCAGTCTAAGCATTACCAATGCACTAATTGTAAGTGTGTTTGTACCAGTTGCCGGTGTTGCGGCGGCCATTACGGCACAGAACAACGATTGGGGATTGTTCAATATGGTAAATCTTACTGCCTGGATCAGCATTCCTTTTTATCTTCTGATTTTTGACCTCACAATCTATTTTCAACACCGTATATTTCATGCTGTAAAACCATTATGGCGACTGCATCGTATGCATCATGCAGATTTGGACTATGACGTGTCGACAGGCATTCGTTTTCATCCAGTTTCAATTATTATTTCCAGCCTAGTTAAACTTGCTCTGATTTTTCTCTTGGGACCATTGACTATCGCCGTATTGGTCGCCGATATGCTTTTGAATGCGACATCGATGTTTAATCACAGCAACTGGAAGATTCCGAAAGGATTAGAAGAGACTCTAAGACTAATTGTGGTTACGCCGGATGTCCATCGAGTTCATCACTCTACGAATCATGAAGAATACAGTCATAACTTCGGATTCAATTTCCCCTGGTGGGACAGAATTTTTGGCACATATCAGGCGCAACCAGCACTTGGTCACGAAGAAATGAACGTTGGTATTAAGGGATTACAGGACAGGCAGTCAATCGAGTATTTCGCTCTATTGTCTCAACCGTTTAAAAGAGATTAAGCAGTCTGAGACTCTTCGCGGCGCAACCACACTGCAGTATCGTGGAATACAGCGCCACCAATACCATGGCCGGGATCGCTGCTGACCAAAGAATTAATTCCAATACCTTCAATAAAATTTTGGTTAGGCCAGATGCTTTCAACGATTACTACGTCTTTTTGCAAATTGTCATAAACTTCTACATGCACAAGTACAGAAGCCTGATCATTTCCTACTCGCACTACTCCACCATCCTCTAAATCTAAAGACTCGCAGGTGTCAGAATGTATCTTCGCAGTAGGTCTACCCTCTCTGCGCTGTGAAGTTGGAGTTTCTGTAAAACTGCTGTTGAGAAACTGCCGTGCAGGTGCGGTAACTAATCGATAAGGTTTTGTGTTCGATTTTTTGTCGGTGACCGAATAGTGATCAGGAAACTCTGGCATAGATGTATTTACTTTGCCTAAGCGAGACCAGTCAGGAGAGAAATGAAACTTTTTATCAGGCGTTTCGAACCCATTCAGAAAGTGTGCTTCTTCGAAATCTCTGGCGCAATCTAGCCAGTTATTTTTATAAATTTCTTCCGCTGAAGGAAAGCCACTTCTATTTAAAGTTTCTTCGATAAGCTCCCAAGTTGACATTTCAAAACCTGGATGCTCAGCACCAAGTCTTTTTGATAACTCACAGATGACATAGTGATTAGGCCTGGCGTCAGCGTAGGGTTTGATGACAGGTTTAGCCACCTGTAAAAATGTATGCCCACCTGCAATGTAAATGTCTTCATGTTCCAGGAAGGTAGTAGCTGGCAATACGATGTCGGCCATCGCTGCAGTGTCAGTCATAAATTGCTCATGCACACAAACAAAAAGGTCATTCCTTTCGAATCCCTTTTTTACTTTAAGAGATGAAGGAGAGACCATCATGGGATTAGTATTTTGAATTAGTAAGCCTGTTATGGGTGGACCACCCTGCAAGTCAATTGGATTACCGGAAAGAATTTCTCCAATACGTGATTGATCTAACACTCGCGTATTACGATCGATAACATCAGAACCAACTATTAGGGTTTTATCTAACTTAAATAACTCAGCATTACTATACAGAGCTCCCCCACCTTTGTATTTCCAAGCACCAGTAATTGCGGGTAAGCAGGACGCTGCGTGCATATTGAACGCACCATTCCGACTTCGCGTAAATCCATAACCGAAACGATAATAGGATTTTGGGTTTTGCCCGATTAATCTTGCAAATTCGATAATGGTAGCAGCAGATACTCCAGTTATAGCTTCTCCCCATTCAGGAGTCTTCCCTTCTAAGTGAACTTCAAGTTCAACACTAAAATCGGTGTACTCCGCAAGATATTCGCGATCGGCCAGACCTTCTTTTAACAAAACGTGCATCAGCGTAGCAGCGAGCGCGCCATCACTTCCCGGCTGCAACATGATGTGCAGATCGGCGCGCTTGGCGGTCGCATTGCGATAAGGGTCGACTACCACGAGTTTCGCATTTCGCTTGCACGCCTGTGATACGTGATGCATTAGATTTACTTGGGTATGGACGGCATTAGTACCCCAAAGAACAACTACATCACTATGCTCACCAATCTCTCGCGCATCGACTCCTCGCTTAACTCCGGTTCCAACTTTCCATCCTGCATCTGATGCAGCAGAACAAATTGTTGAATGTTGACGGGAATATCCCATGGCATGTCTGAGTCGCTCGATACCGTCTCTTTGTACCAACCCCATAGTGCCAGCATAGAAATGTGGCCAGATAGTTTCGTTACCATACTTTTTACTTAATTCCTTAAATCGGTCGGAAACCTCGTCTAGTGCTTCTTCCCAACTGATTTCTGCGAATGCTTCCAACCCCACTCCCTTGGAGCCGGTTCTCCTTAAAGGTTTGGTTAAGCGACCAGGATGATGAACGCGTTCAGCGTAATTGCCGACTTTTGCGCAAAGTGTGCCAGATGTATAAGAGTTACCTTTGGCGCCGTAGATCCTGCCGATAGTTTGCTCATCTAGCTTCTCGACTTCCAGTGCACAAACGCTGGGACAATCGTGAGGACAGGTACTTTGAACCCTAATTGGAGCAGTTTTTGCCATTAACTTTGTAGTTGCTTACGCGATCCACTTCGAAATCTAAGAATATCAAAAACATTGATAACGATCATCGTATTCAGTGGTGAAGTTAACGCATAATTGTCACCTGTTGATGCGACATTGCGCCCCAAGTCAATAGGTTACAAAGAAGCTATAATGCACCCTGAATTTTAATCGGTGAATTGTATATGCGGTTCCTACTAGCTCTAATACTTGGCGCTCACGTTATTGCAATTAGCCATGCAGCAACGTCAGCTGCGACTAATATCGGCTCTTCCAGCCAGGGAACCGCGCCGCTAAATGAATTTGGTCGGCCTGATTTTCAGGGCTATTGGTTCTTCGGTTCAAGAACACCTTTGCAACGCCCCTCGAATCTGGGAGAAAAACAAACCTATACCATAGAGGAAGCCCGGGAGCTCGAACAGC
The DNA here is from genome assembly GCA_002377605.1 of Gammaproteobacteria bacterium UBA3498. Taxonomy (GTDB): domain Bacteria; phylum Pseudomonadota; class Gammaproteobacteria; order Pseudomonadales; family Pseudohongiellaceae; genus UBA9145. Next base: position 52,853 of record DFQD01000096.1, read on the forward strand.
GGATGCAGGAACAATTAGATCGTCAAGATGCACCGCTCGATCCTAATCGAGGCGCGCCTGAAAAAGGCGCAAGGATTGGTCAAGAAGCAGATGATGCATTTTTAGGTCACTTTGTCGAAGCGAAACTGTATCCAATCGATGGACAATACAAAACATCGATCATAATGGATCCTCTAGACGGACGAATCCCGAGAAGAGAAGGGTTCATGGATTTTAATGCAAAGCGACGCGCCATTGGCCTAGCTGACACTGATGGACCTGAAGGGCAACCCTTATCTGGGAGATGTTTGATGTTTGGTGCTGCCGCTCCATCTCTTACACCGATGATGATGAACCCGAACTTACAAATAGTTCAGACAGAAGACTATCTAATGATAATGACCGAAATGATTCATGACGCACGTATTATCAGAATTGGTGATGAACATTTCAAACATAATATTCCACAATGGATGGGGGATTCAGTTGCCCATTGGGAAGGCGATACCTTGGTGGTTCACTCCAAAAATTTTCGACCGGAACAATCTTCTTCTCGTTCGATTATGATTTCAGAAGATTTCGAATTAATTGAGCGTTACACCTTAATTGGAGATGACGAAATTTATTATGGGTTTACGGTTCATGATGAACAAGCATATACCCAGCCATTCAGTGGAGAACGCATACTCTCGCGCAATGCACCCGAAGAAAAAGTCTACGAGTTTGCCTGCCATGAAGGTAATTACTCTTTACCTGGCATATTGGCTGGTGCTCGACGCCTAGAAAGCGAAGAATAGTTAGACGTAAAAACTTCCTGCACTTATTATTCGCTCTTCACAAAATCTTTGGTAAGAGCACATGTTCTACGAACCGAGAAAGAAAAATCACGGACTTCCAAAAAACCCTTTTAACTCTTTAGTAATTCCACGACCCATAGGCTGGATAAGTAGCATCGACAAACATGGTGTACACAATCTGGCCCCGTATAGCTTTTTTAATGCTGTTAGTTATTCTCCACCCACAGTTATGTTTTCGTCTGGGGTTGGTATCGCCGATGACAAAACAAAAGACTCGGCTCGAAATGTAGAAGCAAGTGGCGAGTTCGTTTGCAATCTTTCTACCTGGGACACACGGGAGCAAATGAATAAGTCTTCAGCAACGCTGCCTCCTGAAACCGATGAGATTGCTTTAACCGGACTAACTCCAATTGATTCAATGCTGATTAGCGTGCCCAGGATTGCCGAAGCACCAGTGAATCTTGAATGCAAATATCTCAAAACAGTTGAGATTCCCGGATGGAATGAAGGAGATGTTTATAAAGTGTTATTCGGTGAGGTAATTGGCATTCACATCAATGATGATTTTATTACCGATGAAGGCCTTATCGATATCACGAAAATGAAACCAATTGGACGTTTGGGTTATAACGACTATGCTCGAGTCGATGTAGATTCTTCTTTTACACTGGTGCGACCGCCCTAACTGACTTTATAATTCTTCGGGATCAAGCGATATCATTTGAGTCGGATGATAACGATCGCCAATCACTGCCCCGTTAGCGAATATTTCGCAAGCTTTGTTTAAGTCAGCTTTGCTAATATTTAATTCAGCAGCTCCGGCGTTTTCTTCCACAAACTTTACGTGTTTTGTCCCAGGAATTGGCACGAAGTCTGGATCCTGAGCCATCACCCAAGCAAGTGCTAATTGAGCTGGAGTGCAGGAATAGTCCTCCGCTATAGATATGAACTCATCTACCAGTTGCAGATTGTGGTCAATATTTTCATCAGAAAAGCGAGGCATAGTTTTACGCATATCTCCCTCTTCCAATTCTTCTATATTGCTAACAACCCCTGTAAGAAATGCTCTGCCCAGAGGACTAAAGGGCACAAATCCAATGCCTAATTCCTTACAACAATCTAAAACTTTATATTCAGGGTCTCTAGTCCACAGTGAGTATTCAGACTGAACCGCACAGATAGGATGTTCATTGTGCGCTTTACGAATTGTTTCCGAGGA
>DFQD01000180.1 GCA_002377605.1 Gammaproteobacteria bacterium UBA3498
CAACTAAATCCATGGCAATCGCAAACTTCCACTCATTGTCTGTTACTGATTCAGTTGTAATCCTAGCAGCAATAGTTGTATGAGCAGCACCATTAAGAACAGACTCACTCATCATGTTCTCTCTAGTTCCTTCAATTTGTCTTCTGCCTGGCTGCGTGTCGAACCCTTCTCTCTCTTCTGACACGGCTCTATCCCTTTCAGATTGATCATCTACGAAGAAGCTACTAACAGGAAAGGCAAACGTAGCGGTGGAATTTACAGGATCAGAAGATAGATTGATTTCACCGATCAATCCATTCGTGTGCACAACATGGTTATGACCCATTCTAGCCAGGGGACCGGCCCTACCAACGTAAACTCTTAAAATTGAGTTATCTGAGTCAATCGAGTAGGTAGTGGAATTTGTCTCGCCCTCTTGTGCAAATGCCGAACCCGCCAGCATGCCAGCTAGAAACAATAACCAATTAATACCTCGCTTTATTACCATCTTTCGCTCCTGCAAATACTTAAATTCTCATTTTCACAAAGGCTGCAATTCTATAGGTTTTACGCCCAGAGACTAAGCACTAATCTTACCGTTGTTAACATGAATTAAAGCTTAACCCATGTTACCTTTATCGAGCTTTTTGTAAACATCTGATATTTATATACTATTTAAGAACATCCTCTCGATCAGATCTTGCTCAACGATAACAAATAAAGACAGACTGCAAGGAAACAACGGCTTGTGGACGAAATTTTTCATTCTATGTTTCACGCTACTAATCGGTAGATAAAGGCATTGCACATGAATGAGCATATTAAGTACCGAATTCTATCTGTATTCCTTGTCGCCTTGCCCGAAATTACATTGGCGGGTGATACTGGCACCCACGAGGACGTGGATTTCGATAGTCCGGAAGGCTGGGCAATGGCCTACATGACCTCTTCAGCACTTAATCTTGGGCAAATGCCACCCCGATCCACGAATTTTGGTGACCTAAGCATCTCGGCCGAACTCTCTTCAATTCCGAGGCTAGAAAGAGGACAACAGCAAGTCGGGTTTGGAGGATTTAAAGGCGAAGAACTTAATAAATCACCCGCATTTGGTCGTGCCCGTGCCAACCTGGGATTATTCTGGGAATTAACTGCCGAGATTTCCTGGACTCCTCCATTAAGGATAAACGGAGCTGAGCCGGATGGACTCTGGGGATTTGCGTTATCACGACCCTTAGTAGAGCGAGATAATTGGGGATTAGGTTTAAGAGTCTATGCAATTGAGGGTGCGGTGAATGCAGATGTAACCTGCAGCAAAAGCGTCGCTGATCATCCTTCTTTCTCACCAGATAACTTATTCGGTTGTATCTCCGCATCTGATGATGTCTTGGAAATGGATCATGAGGGCGCTGAGCTAATCTTATCCCTTACTGACTTACCATTGGGTATTGAGCCCTGGATATCAGTTGCTTCCACACGGATGGATCCGTTTGTAAAAGTTGATGCCCTGCTAAATGGCGGCCCTCACTTTTCTACTATCGATAGCGACGGAACAACCGAAACCTATAGCGCTGGATTTAGTTTTAGCCTCGGAGATAGTTGGCATATAAATGTTGCCACATCTTATACTCCACTCGATGTCGATCGGCCCATTAGGGCAGGCGGGCGAGACAGCTATTGGAACCTCAGATTAGGATTAGTATGGGACCTGTAACTCAACAAACCAGTCGACGAAAACATTCCAAAATTCAAAAAATTATTTTAGACCGTACTTAATCCCCAGAGAGTGCAGTTTAACTTCAGTCTATAGCTAGAATTGCCACACTAGTTTATTCTTCGGTCTACACTATTTGTATTAACTAACAAGAATGAGAGGACTCCAAATGTCCATGCAATTTCGAATAAACACAGCCTGTGCTGCATTATTACTGACCCCTGTGCTGACTTTTGCTCAGGCTGACATGGCCCCCGTTAATGACTTAACAAATCCTTATGCTACCCAGTCCGGTTTTTTTAAGATGCCTGCCGGACGTGAATGGGGCTCCTCCAGTACTGTGGATGTAGACCTAGACGGAGAAAGTATATGGATAGCTGAGCGTTGCGGCTCAAATATCAATGCGTGCGTAAACAACCCTGTCAACATGATCATGCTCTTTGACAAGGATGGAAGTTTGGTTCGTAGCTTTGGCGCAGGATACATCAGCTGGCCTCATGGTATTGAAGTTGACCATGAAGGAAATGTGTGGATTGCCGATGCTCGTGGTACAGACCAAATGCAAGACTACGAAGGCGAGGATTGGGGTCACCAGGTACACAAATTTAGCCCCACAGGAATTCACTTAATGTCCTTAGGCCGAAAGGGTGGCGGGCGTGACGAAGAATATTTCTATACTCCAAATGATGTATTAGTTGCTCCTGACGGGTCAATCTTTGTTGGCGAAGGCCATTCCAGCGCTGAAGGCTCACCGAATCGTGTACATAAGTTTGATCCCGACGGCAACCATCTATTCTCTTTTGGTGAATGGGGAATGGGACCGGGCCAATTTCGTCAACCTCATGCCCTAGCCATGGATTCAAAAGGAAGGCTCTTTGTTGCAGATCGTGGCAATGACCGTATCCAAATCTTCGATCAGGAAGGCAACTTGCTAGATATCTGGTATCAATTTAGCCGCAATAGCGGAATCTTCATTGACGAACATGATGTCCTTTATGCTGCCGATTCAGAATCAGGTTCAGTCAATCCAGATCATGGCGACTGGTTGCGAGGTAT
>DFQD01000142.1 GCA_002377605.1 Gammaproteobacteria bacterium UBA3498
TAATCCATTCTATCGAGACGCGCGCTCTCCTGTAGTTGGCAGAGGTGCCAGTTTCGGTCAGCCTGAAATTCGGGAAATTGTTTTACCCATGGCTCGTAATCTTAATGAGGATACTCATTTTACCGACGCCCGTGCTTTCACTGCGTGGTTAGACGACCAGCCAGAAGTGGATACTAATAAAGGTATTGGTACTACAGGCTATTGTATGGGCGGTCCTATGGTGATGCGGACCGTCGCGGCAGTTCCTGAACGATTTGCAGCTGGAGCAACATTTCATGGTGGTGGACTTGCGACTAACAATGCTGATAGCCCTCATTTATTAATTCCAGATACTCGTGCTGCCATGCTGCACTGCGTTGCGGAAAACGATGATGACAATGATCCACAAGCTAAAGCAACTCTGCGGGAAGCTTATGATGCTGCGGGTATTCCTGCAGAGATCGAAGTTTATGCAGATGCAATGCATGGTTGGTGCGCGATCGATTCGCAGGTTTATCATCAATCTCAGGCTGAACGTGCTTGGGGCCGTTTGCTCAATTTGTTTGAAGAAAACCTCAGCTAAATTTTTCGCTATAAAAAAATCCGACCTCTCATATGAGTGGTCGGATTTTTTTTGTGTGAAAATTATGGAGTTCGAATATTCGCTTTCTTAGTCCAGAAAATATCAAAACTACCCAGGTTGTTATCCTGACGGGAAGAGAACCAGGAAAATGAATCTGCACCTGGCGGTAGGGCAGGACACATATCTTCTGCGGAAGTATTAATTTGTGGCCCCAGATTAAAAGAAGGTCCCCACTCATTCGCGCCTAGTTGCATAGCACCATAGATGTCTCTGCCGCCATATCCACCAGGGCGAGTAGAAGTAAAGTACACTATGCCGTCTTTGTCCTGGGTGAAATGAAATTCTTCTGCTGCAGTGTTTATGTTTGGCCCTTGATTAATGGGCTCCATCCAAGAGCCGTTTTCATCTTTTTGCGTGCAATAAATATCTGAACCACCATAGCCACCGGCGCGCATTGAGGCAAAACATAATGTCACGCCATCTTGCAGAACCGCAGGACAGTGTTCATTGCCTTCATCGGTGCTGATGGGATAAGGCAGTAATTCGGGTTCACTCCAGACACCGTTTACTTTATTGGTAACAAACAGGTCGATAGGATTACCGTCTGACGCATTTCGATCAGATCGAAAGTAGATCGTATTACCATCAGCAGTTATCCATGGCTCACGGTCATCGCCGGCACGCAGTGGGTGCATATTAGTAGCAGGTGCGGCATTAACAGGAATGCCCATATTAACCGGTTCATTCCAGCTACCGGTTTCTTCATTAAAAGTCGCGATATAAAGATCTTTGGGGTCTCCTTCCGCAACCGCCATGTCTTGTCGGGCGCTGCAATAAACCATGGTGCCGTCATCAGCGAACGACAATTCACCTTCTGCCCACATCGTGTTTATAGGTGCACCAAAATTGTGTACAGCCAAGTCAATCCAACTGCGCTCCTGAGCTTGTACGGTGAAACTTGCAAAACTCAAAGTAACGATTAGGCTCAAGAAAGGCTTTCCCGATTTCATTTTAGTTCCTTAACTTCGAGAAGTAATTTGGAATGTCCACCAACGGTCTGGCCGCTCTGCATTAGGATCCGGAGCAGGATTACCTAATGCTTGATGTACCTGTAGTTTCTGGACACGAGCACGCCAGGCTTGATCCATAGTTGCAGGATCAGTGATACGATTTACATGCACTGGATATGTAACGCCGTCTAATCGCATTACGCCAATTTCATTAGTGTCTACTTTGCTTGCCCAGTATTTAGTGTCACAAACAGAACAGCTTAAATACATTTCTCCTTCGGGAGTTGCCATGCAATTTAAGTTAATCGAATGAGGGCGAATGCCGGCGTAAATTTGCAACTGACATAATGGAACTTCATTAGCGAAGGACCAATCTGAAACCGGTGCGTCAATACTCTCACCAAACAGGAATCCGCCTGGAGTTCTTTCACAGGGACAGGTAGCGGAATAAATGATGAATCCAACAATGCTAATTGCAAGCAGTGCGGCGACTGATCCGCCAACTAATATTTTTAATTTTGAATTTCCTGCTACAGCTTGTTCTTCCGACATGGCTCCTCCTCTCTTTCCTCTTCTAATAATTTTTATTGTCTAAGTGTTAATTGAAAATCCAATACCATCTCTTCTGTGAGTGAATGACCGAAGCCAGGCTCACTCGGTGCTAATACATAGCCGTTTTCAACCTGACAGGACATGGCATCTAGAATGGCAGATCCTTCAGGAAAACTCTCGGCCATAGTACAACTCGGGGAGGTTAAAGCAATAGGAAAACCCCATGAACTGGCCCCTCGATGGGGAATAAGCTCAAGCCCTGCTGTCTCGACCAGCGCTGATATTCGCCTACCCGCGGTTGTTCCTCCACACCAGGTTATGTCCGGCTGGAGAATTTCAGCTGAACCGAGTCCAACCAGTATACGAAATCCGTGTTCCGTATATTCATGTTCTCCGCAGGCAATGCGCGTCCACCCTGAGCCACGACCACCGACGCGATCGACTAGCTCCGCATAGCCAAAAACATCGTCTGGTGATAATAACTCTTCCATAAAATAGAGATTTGCATCTCTTAATCTTTCACAGAAGGGAATTGCCCATTCGACTGTTCCGTCTCTAGAAACACAATCGGTCATTATTCGAACGTCAGGTCCCAAGTCATCTCTTGCCCGTAATACGGATTCGATAAAACTGTCTATCGCTGTCGTTGAAGCGCGGGGTCCGCCGTAGGTAGTGCGCTTGAAATTACGAACACCTCTAGATTGAGCTTCGAGAAAATTTCCATTGGTTTGATAAATCTCGATTCGATCGCGATCTGCACCTCCTATCAGTTCGTGCACTGGCATACCCGCATGTTTGCCAGCGATATCCCAGAGTGCGTTATCAACAGCACTTAGTGCCATAGCAAATACACCACGGCGACCATAGAAAACTCCTGATGTATACATCTGGTCCCAGAGTTGCTCTACATTAAGGGGGTTAGCATCCATTAACAAATGTTTTAAGTGCCCATCGATAATTTCAACGGCAGCGCTACCACCGGCTCCCATCCCAAACCCAGTAATTCCTTCGTTGGTTTTTATGATGGAAATAATTGCAGAAGGCAGTTGTTCGAATGGGCCTCCGAAGCGCCAGCGATCTGGATCGTCGTCTCCATTGAAAGTGGGTGCTTCCAATAAACCATCGGAGCGCTGATTTATGTAAATTGGATAAGCAGTAACTTGGCGAATACGAAGATTCGTAGATTGGGCATAGAGTGAGATGGGGGAAATGGCATTACTGCTTACCGCTGCTAAAGCGGCAAAGAAGGATCCTTGTTTTAAAAACTCTCTTCGATTGCGTTTATTATTTTTCATATATTTCATCAGTTTGGAATTTCCGCTTCAAGCGCAAAGAGCTGTCGCAATATTCGACGCCACTGAATATATTGTTCTTCCATGGTGCCGTTAAGTCCATGCACTTGTTCGTTTAATTGCAGAATTTCTGGTGCTATTTCATTGTTAAAGCCAACCGAAAGGTCTCGATATTCCATTTCGAATATTTTACTCCAGCGATAGCGATCATAACGTTGGGTCAGAGTAAGAAACCCGCGAGATTGTCCATAGTTACTGAAATCATAAGCTTCGTCTTCAGCGTTTGTTTCTTCCTCTATTTGATCATAAGAATATTTACGCCAAACAACATACGGTGCCTGCATTTCCTCATAAAGTGACTCGTAGTATTGGTCTACAGTATCTATAAACAAATGGTGACGCAGTCGCATTTCCTCTACGCGGCGCATCTGTGGGTCTTCTTCGGCCGGTAGTGTAAGTATAGACATGCGACCGTTTTCATCTTTACTTAAATTATGTGCAAAAGATTCAGGGGATAGATCGCTGGCATAAACTAATTCCGAGACACGCTTAATATCTATTAAATCTTCTATGGAAAGAGTTTGTCTTACCTGTACTAAATCGTTATTGATCTGATCGTAAATATCCTGAAACGGTTCTATAAATTTGGAAGCATCGAACGGGCTGCCTGGTGTATATCGAGTGGATATGGGGTAATCATCTGTAAGACTTTCATCGGCATATTCTTTTTGCAGCCATACGCGACCGGTGCTATCCAATGCTTCTATCCATATTATTAATCGTTGGCCATCGGAAGAGAGCACTGTACCCTGAATAGTTAAATCCATTGAAGGATCGCGAGTAGGCAATACTCTTGCCGCCCCCCATTGATTCGATGCCAACAATGTATTTCTCAGGATGTATGGCAGATAGTGCGCTTCGTTCTCTCGAATCTCAGTAAATATCCATTCACCAAATTCCAAGGCTTCCTGCTCACTGATTTCAACTTCGAAAACTTCTACACCAATATCCATTAATAAATACTCCTGTGGATCAGATGTTGCAGTATCGAGAACTACTTCACCAACGGTCGGAATGGGAGGGGGGACTGGTTGTGGTGGAGGTGTTTGAAGGCACGCTGCTAATCCGATAGCAGATGCAATGAGAATCACGTAGCGAATAATACTGATTAGTGACATATCTCTCTAATTAAGAGGAGTTCTTTGGCTACAAACCCGACCGCGAGTAATTGTCTGGATGCAGTTATACTCATCAGGGGGAGCCTGGTACTTGTTATAAGACTGAACCAAATTGAAAGGTACTGAACCATTGCTAGAGATACTCGTAATCATTTGCAGCATTTGCGAATCAGAGGTAACACTGAAGCGATGGATTATGTAAAGCCCATCTGGTAATGCCATCTCAAAAACTAATTGATTCCTATCCCAACCACAGATCTCAGCTCCATGTTGACTGGAGAAAGTTTCATTAGGGCCTGTTTCCATACTACAAACTAACGGAGCTTCCCCGCGACGTTCTATGCGGATTTCATTTCGGTCCTGGAAAATCTCCATGGTGGAGTTCCGATTAATGTATTCCGCGAGGCGGGCCAGATTGACCAGATTCGCCTGGCGGCGACGCGGTCGATTTAGGTTTATATTTCCAAGACTGATTGAAGGGCCATTTCCCAGGCCGACTCCAGAGGCCTGTAGGGCAGCATTTTCCTGTCTGATTTGCATACGTCGGGTGAGTTCGTCTTCCCAATTGTCGCTGCGAGCGAAATCTTTCTCCCAGTTTCCTGAGAAGTTCATGCGAATAGGGGAATCCAGATCTAGCAAGGGGAGATCGTCGTCAGTGGTTTGGGCTATGCTGGGGAAGTTAATAGCCAGGCATAAGGCACAGAAAGACAGCAGTCTGCAGCCCGCTGAATAGAGCTTTTTTTGCTGAACTATATGTGTCATTGTCACAATTCTCTTGTCTAAATCAGACAATCACTACTTATATCGAGATCCTACCGAATTCTCGCACTATTTTGCCTTTAAATGCTCCACTAGGTGCTCGGTTTAGTCAATATAACCGGCCTTTCTTTCATAGACATTCCAGTAGTAGGCTCTTATGCTGCTGCATTAAAGAAACTCATCAAGAAGGAGGCTCCTGACGTGGTTTATTCACGGGTTTTTACAAAATTAAGCTTCGGTCTCACTTTAAGTCTCTTAACCTTGACTACCAGTAAGGCGCAAAGAGATTTTAGTGATGTAGAGATCATTCCTCACCACGTGGCGGGGTCTTTTTATTATCTGGAAGGAGCTGGTGGAAATATCGGTTTAAGTGTCGGTGAAGACGGCGTCGTGATGATCGATGATCAATTTGCACCACTTACAGATAAGATTCTGGCTGCAATACGACAGATTAACGGCGGAGAAATTCGATTTGTCATCAATACCCATGTACATCCCGACCATACTGGAGGTAATGAAAATTTAGGCAAGCTGGGAATAGTCATATTGGCACGAGATCAGGTGCGAGTGAGACTAAGCCAATCGTCTCCTAAAAATGCATTGCCGATCCTTACTTACAGTGATGCTATTACGATCCATTTAAACGATGAAGAAGTATTCGCGTTCCCAGTTCCTCCCGCACATACTGATGGGGATACTTTTATTCATTTTCGGGATTCTGATGTGATTCATACCGGTGATGTATTTAGGACAACAGCGTTTCCGGTGATTGACACCAATAACGGTGGAACCTTGGACGGTACCCTACAGGCTTTGGCAATCTTAGTAGGAACCGCTGGTCCGAGTACAAAAATTATACCTGGACATGGCGTGGTTTCAGATCGTATGGATGTGATGGGTTTTCGAGATATGATCATCGATGTTGCAGACCAGGTTGAAGGAATGGTTTCTAGAGGGATGTCATACGAAGAAGTATTTTCTGCTAATCCTACTGAAGCGTATAACGATCGTTATGGAGATCCAGATAGATTTCTTAGAGCGGTATATACCGAAGTAGGTGGAGAGCTGTAAACAATTATGACTAGAAAACAAATTGTTTTTTTAAGTGTAGTATTGTTCTCTTTGGATGTTCACGCTGCTGAAGATGATGGCTGTGCCCCGTTCGAACTGCAAGGAGGTAGAATTAGCATTCCTATTAAAGTTGCAGGAAGTGAAACCTCAGCATTTGTAAACTCTGGCACCCGGACAATTGGGATCTCGTCGAGCCTCGCTGATCAGTTAGGGCTAGAGATCATTGAGCCAGATCGACCAGCGAATCCAAGATTCTCTGGAATGTTCCAACAATTTGGAGTAATCGAAAATTTGCCGATTGAAGTATTCGGTCAGGAGATTGAGCTACCAGAGGCTTATGTTTTTAATTCTGACCAGTTCGTGGCGAATTTCAGTCTCCTTCAATTCCAGAACTTAATCGTTCAAGTGGATAATCCCCAAGCAAAAATATGCTTTATAAATAGAGAAGCCTTACCACTAGATGACGCGCAAAATATTGAAATGAGAACCTCCCGCACCGGATCAGCAGCTGTAGAGATTACCCTAAATGGTAGCGAAGACGTCTGGGTGGAACTGCAATTGGGATTTGCAGGAGCTCTGGCCGTTGATTACTTTACGGCAATGTCCCTAGATTTTGTTGAAGATGGGGTAGAGGTAGAGAATCCTAGTGCAGTTTCGGTTGCCGATGCTATGCAGCTTGGTCCTTATGAGCTCGGGGCAATTGGTGTTAGGCATCCAACTCAGAGGCCGGAACGTTCGGGTTTTACGCCTGGGCTTCGCTCTGCGAGTTCGCGTCGAGGTCTGGAAACCAATGGCCAAATTGGTTATGAGATATTACAACACTTCATTCTTACAATGGATTTTGGTGAAGAGAGGATGCATGTCTTTGCGCCATAGGGAACTCAAAGTAGTAACTTTATCTATTTTACTAGTCATCACTCCTTGCTCTCTGGCAAGCGCAGCGGAGAGCTCTGAACTCATCAATCAGTTTTGGTCCGCTCCCAATATAGAAGAGCGAGCAGCAGTTGCTGAGCAGTTAGTTGCTAAGGTAGGTGATGTTGAAATTCTTTATCAACTACTTAAAGTAGGACCGTCTTATTCAACGAGTGTGCCAAGAGGCCAGCAAGAAAGAGCAAGAATCGCCAGCGATGGAACTCGTTTCCCTTATGTCTTTCTTATTCCTGAAGAGTACAACCCTTCTCAACGGTATTCTGTGGAATTCATGCTTCATGGAGGAGTAAGTAGACCTGAATGGGAATCTGGAGGGGGATGGTGGCGGCGTGGATTTGATTCGTTGAAACAACCAGATCGAATCGTTGTGGTTCCAGCTTCGTGGGACAATGCATTTTGGTGGCATGAAAACCAGGCGGAGAATTTGCCAGAAATTCTGAATACTCTAAAAGGGATTTATAATATCGATGAAAACCGGGTGAGTATGACGGGTATTTCTGATGGTGGAACTGGTGCGTACTTTTTCGCATTTAAACAACCCACCCCCTGGGCATCATTTCTTCCTTATATAGGCCATCCAGGTGTGCTGCGAAATCCGCAGAGTGGTGGGGGCTATCGCCTCTATTTTGAAAATCTGATGTCAAAGCCTCTTTACATTGTTAACGGAGAGGATGATCGGCTGTATCCATCGTCTTCGGTCGAACCTTTTATCAATGTACTACTAGATTCGGGAGTTGATCATATCTGGAAGGTGATTCCTGGAGGAGGGCATAATACTAACTGGCTACCGGCCGAGGCTCCATTGATCGAACAATTCAAAATAGAGAATCCACGAGATGCCCTGCCTGAGACTGTGCAATGGGTGGCAGATAGAACCGATAAATTTAATCGTAATTTGTGGATTCAGATAGATTCACTTTCCCAGACTCCAGGATTGCTTAAGGCTACTCGCAGCGGTAATGAATTTGAGGTGGTCGCAAGAGGAGTAAGTGATTTCACTCTGCTCTTAAACCCTGAAGAAGT
>DFQD01000242.1 GCA_002377605.1 Gammaproteobacteria bacterium UBA3498
TGATAGATATGGTTGACCGACCCGAATTACGGTTTCCCAAATTTTCTACCGAGATCCCAAAAGCACTGGAAGAAAATAGTGATATTTTTGCAGCAATACATAAGGAAGACCAGCTACTGCTTCACCCTTATGAGTCCTTTACACCGATTATTGATTGGCTTCGTCAGGCAGCCAAAGACCCATCAGTGCTATCCATCAAACAAACCCTCTATCGAACCAATGAATCTTCTGAATTGGTCGAAGCACTGATCGAAGCTGCACGCAATGGTAAAGAAGTAACGGTAGTCATTGAATTAAGAGCGCGATTTGATGAAGAAGAGAACATAAATTTTGCCAGCATTCTCCAGGAAGCCGGTGCGGTAGTTGTCTATGGAGTCATGGGCTACAAAACTCATGCGAAAATGTTGCTATTTGTGCGTAGAGAAGGAAATAAGCTAACTCGCTATGCGCATCTTGGCACCGGTAATTATCATCGCAAAACTTCACTGCTTTACACTGACTACAGCTTGATGACTGCGGATGAAGTTCTGTGCACCGATGTGCACAAAGTTTTTCAGCAAATAACTGGAATGGGTAAGAAAATTCATCCCAAACTGCTCATTCATGCGCCGTTTAACTTACGTAAAAACATAGTCAAGCTAATTGAACAAGAAAAGGCTGCAGCTTACGAGGGCGAACCAGCTCGAATCATTGCTAAAATGAATGCCCTAACTGATTCGGCAATCATTAAAGAATTCTATGAGGCCTCTCAGGCAGGGGTTCAGATCGACTTAATTGTTCGCGGAACTTGCTGCCTGAAACCCGGCATACCCAATGTTAGTGAAAACATAAGAGTAGTTTCCGTTATCGGTCGGTTTTTAGAGCATTCCAGAGTTTATTTTTTCCAGAACGCTACTCATCAAATTTACTGTTCTTCGGCAGACCTCATGGAAAGAAACCTTTCTAATCGAATTGAAGTTTGTTTCCCGATCTTAAAGAAAAAACACGCTAATCGCATAATAGAAGAGATGGAAATCTACTTGGAATCCCCAACGCAAACCTGGGACTTAGATTCTGAGGGTGTTTATAGTGAAAGGATTTCCGAAGAAGAGGAATTATTGGATGTTCAGAATCAGTTGTTAAAGCGGTTTACGCAAACCTAGGCTACCCACTTGGCAAAACTTACTTCTGACAACTCGCTCGATTCCATGGCTTGAAATGTTTTTCCATTCTCTGCCATAAAGTCCAGCATACCTTCCCTCAATGCCGTCGCGCTAAAGTTTATAGTTTCGATTTTATAAGCTTCCATTAACGCTACTAAAATACACCACCCTGCAAGTAACAAATCGCGTCGTCGCTCTTTTAAACCTAGGAGCGGGGTGTGATTAGCAATCGATGCGGCTATATCTTGTTTTAATGCATGCAACGCACTCAAATGAATCTTCTTTTCACCGTAGCCATGAGCCTCGCAAATAAATGCAAGCATTTTTACTGTTCCAGAAGAAGCAAATGCTTCTTCCCATTGGGATCGCTCAACTACCGGAGCGATTGAATCAAATACTGTGTGCGCAGCTACAACACCATCACTCATTTTATCTAGCAATGAAGGTAACGGAACAGAAGAATACCCGAAAAATTTATCACGCCAAGTAACGCTGCCTATGGTTAATGACTCCGTCAATAAGCGATCATGATTTTTACCAATAACTATTTCAGTGCTACCACCACCAATATCAATAATTAATCGGTGAGAATCACTAACAGGTAATCTAGTAATGACTCCAGCGTAAATTAGAACAGCTTCTTGCGTCCCCGTTATAACTGAAATATCGATTCCTTTATCTTTGGCTGCTTGAATGAATTCTGCGGAATTTTCAGCTAAACGAAATGTGTTGGTTCCTAAGGCCCAATAGCGATTTATAGGATACTGCTTCATTAGCAGTTTAAAGCGGTGCAGACAGGAAAGTCCGCGCTCGAATGCTTCTGGAGAAATTCGTCCAGATTGGCCTACATTTTCGCCCAGTTGAACTTTTTCACTCAGTCTTTCAATGATCTGTATACGTCCGTCTTCCCATTCACCAATTAGCAAATGAAAACTGTTTGATCCCAGATCAATACATGCATGCATAAAATACTAGCCAGCCTGTCCTACTCGAATTGAAATTGGACCACGACCACACAGACTTTCTTAAAAGTCTAAGTAAGATATCGACAGCTACTAGGGATAGTATAGAGGTCTAAATTACAACCGACCTAGATCATCGATTGCTGATAATTTTCTAGGCCTATTCGATCAATCAGTGATAACTGAGTCTCCAACCAATCGATGTGTTCTTCCTCGCTATCTAATATAGAAGAAAGAAGATCACGACTGACGTAATCGCTGACAGATTCACAGTAAGCGATACCTTCTTTGAGGTCTGGACAGGCAATGTGCTCAAGACTCAGATCACACTCCAGCATTTCCTTTACGTTCTCGCCAATCATGAGTTTGCCTAAATCCTGCATATTAGGCAGACCTTCCAAGAACAAAATTCGCTGAGTAAGCTGATCTGCGTGCTTCATCTCATCGATGGATTCTTCGTATTCCTTTTCAGCCAGCCTTTTAAGACCCCAGTCTTCAAACATACGGGAATGCAGGAAATATTGATTGATAGCGATGAGTTCATTGCCTAGGGCTTTGTTTAAGTATTGAATAACTTTCGGATCAGTGGCTTGCATTCCTTATTCCTCGACAGGGGTCCTAAACAGGTTAGCGAAATATTCTCTCCTTAGTGTCGGCAAGTCAAGGAAATTCTTTCGTAAGTCTATGATATATAACGGAAATATTAATGATAAACAATCCCATTTCGATTTACAAAACGCACAAAAATTGTGCAAAAAAACACTGCGGATTTAATTGAGTAAAGGGGGAGTCTTAAGCGGCGTTTACAAAGTCGGGAGACTTGCTGAATTCTTTGACGATAGTTTGTGCGAGCTTGCCGCATTTGCCACAATCACTTGCCACACCAGTTTTTGCCTGGACATCGGAGAAACTATTAGCACCACCGCGGCAAATGTCGCGGATTTGATGGTCGGTTACTTGGCGGCAAATACAAACGTACATAGACTCGTCTCAGAACTGCTTTAACTTTAAATCTAAATGAGAATGATTGTCAACCACATTTGTATCTGTTACGTTTACTGCGCTTGTGATCAAACCATTATTCGTAGTAACTTATTGTATTTAAAGAATTTTACCTAAATTATGAATCAATCACCCCTTTCAGCTGCAAACAGCGGTGATCGTTGCGCAGTACTCAAAATAGCCTCAGAACCCGCCGAGTTGAGGAGTCGACTTTATGCCCTCGGGATCATACCAGGCTCAGAATTGGAGATATTGCGGTTCGCTCCTCTGGGCGATCCTATTCAAGTCAAAGTTGGCGGTAGCTTTGTTAGCATTAGAAAAGCAGAAGCCGACATCATTCAGGTCGAGATACAGTAAATATGCGAAAAATTGCACTCATCGGTAATCCAAACTGCGGCAAAACCACTCTCTTCAATATTCTTACTGGCGCCAATCAAAAAGTCGGTAACTGGCCTGGAGTAACGGTTGAAAAGAAATTTGGCCACTTCTCCCTTGTTGATGACGAAATCGAATTAGTGGATCTGCCGGGTATTTATTCCTTAGAGCTAGAACACAAAGGGGTCGACGAAGAAATCGCTTTTGATTTTATTGAGCAGGGAGATATCAGCTTAATCATCAATATTATCGATGCAACCAATCTGGAACGCAGTCTGGTTCTAACACAACAGCTACTGGAAAAATCCATTCCCACGGTAGTCGCTCTAAATATGCTCGATGTAACAGAGCAGCAAGGAATGGTTGTTTCTCCTCAAAAGTTAGAAGGGCAGCTTAATGTACCTATTGTTTCATTAATCGCTTCCCGCAAAGAAGGAATCGCAGAACTTAAAGCTACCTTGGAGTCGGTTTTAGCAGAACCGACCAGAGGAATTAGTGAATTACTGGGGGAAAGCAAAGATAAAATCGATGACAAAATTTTGCAGCGCTATCATCAATCTCGACAGTTGATTAATGGCGTCGTAGAAGTAAACCCGACTCAGCACAGCCTTTCTGAGCGCATTGATGGCGTTGTTCTTAACCGCTGGCTCGGCGTGCCTATCTTTCTTCTCATGATTTACTTGATGTTTACAGTGGCTGTAAACGTAGGCGCAGTGTTTATCGACTTCTTCGACATACTGTTCGCCGCAGTATTAGTCGATGGCACTACCTGGTTACTAGAACAAATATCTATGCCCGCTGTGGTTATTACTTTGCTAGCGCAAGGTGTAGGTGGCGGAATTACTTTAGTTGCCACATTTATTCCGGTAATCGGTTTTCTCTATTTATGCCTCTCATTCCTGGAAGATTCTGGTTATATGTCGCGAGCTGCATTTGTAATCGATCGAGTCATGAGCGGTATCGGGCTTCCAGGCAATGCATTCGTGCCATTAATCGTTGGCTTTGGCTGCAATGTACCGGCGGTAATGGCAAGTCGCACTTTAGGACGTAACAGCGACCGGTTAATGACAATATCAATGGCACCTTTTATGAGTTGCGGAGCGCGACTGACGGTATATGCTTTGTTTGCCGCAGCGTTTTTTCGGGAGAACGGTCAAAACATTGTTTTCGGGTTATATTTATTAGGAATTGGTTTAGCGGTATTTACAGGCTGGATCTTTCGTAAACAATTGTTTACTGGTGAGATCACTCCATCTTTTCAAGAGATGCCCGCTTATCATGTTCCTATTCCACGAAATATTTTGCTAACAACCTGGTTTCGTCTAAAAGGTTTCATCTTTCGTGCCGGCAAGACTATTGTTGTTGTGGTAATCGCTTTAAGCTTTCTAAATTCTATTGGCACCGATGGGAGTTTCAATAATGAAGATTCAGAGAATTCTGTCTTAAGTGTTATTGGCAAATCAATTACCCCTGCATTCGCGCCATTAGGTATAGAAGAAGATAACTGGCCAGCTACAGTTGGATTGTTCACCGGCATGTTTGCAAAGGAAGCAATTGTCGGAACGCTTGATGCTTTATATAGTGAACCCGCAGGTAATGAGGGTAATGGTGGTCCACCTGATTTGATAGGTGCCGCTAGTGAAGCAATCGGGACAATTAGTACGGAACTAGCCTCACTCGGTGGCGCTTTGGTTGATCCATTAGGCATTTCCATCGGCGATGTTTCAGACGTTGAAGCGGTCGCGGAGGAACAAGAAGTAAACAGCAGTACGCTGACCAACATGGCATCCCTATTCTCAGGCCCATTTGCTGCTTTCTGTTACCTTGTATTTATTCTTTTATATGCTCCCTGCGTGGCGGTGCTCGGAGCCATAAATAAAGAAGCGGGTTGGCGCTGGACTTTGCTGGTTTTTAGTTGGTGTACAGGGCTAGCTTATATATCTGCAACTGTTATTTATCAAATAGGAACATTTTCAGTAAATCCAATGTTTTCGTCAATCTGGATAGCTGCCATGTTAACCATACTGGCAGTTTTTATTCTTAACCTGAAGAGATTATCCAGTAAGATAGTTCCAAAGAATCTAATTCAGGCAGTCCAGGTCTAAACGGAGCGAATTCTTGTCAGATCCTAACGCACAGGTTTTAAATCAGCCTGTCTTTAAGCTACTGGCTAGCGCTTTTGTCGTAGTCCTGTTGCTCAAACTCTTTTTTGCAGCAACGCTTGATTTATACAGCGACGAAGTATTTTATTGGCAAGCCTCCGCATACCCCGCTCTTGCCTATAGCGATCTTCCATTCATGACTTCGTTTCTAGTGGGTATTGGCTCAAGCCTTAAAGCAGCTAACCCATTTACAGTTCGATTACTCTTTATTTTATTAGGATCATTACTTCCTTTTCTCATTTATTGGTTAGCATCACCAATAACGAACAGACAACAAGCATTAGAAGCAGCAATCTTAAGTCTTTGCCTACCTCTAGCTGGCTTTCTAGGCTTACTGGCTGTGCCCGACGTACCCCTTTTAGTATTTGGCATACTTTCCATTGGATTCTTTGATCGCGCGCTACGCAACAATGATTTAGGGTTTTGGGTTGCTACTGGTGTTTGTGTAGCACTCGGCCTCAGCACTCACTATCGCTTTTTTTTGCACCCCGTAGCGGCAATTCTATTTCTCTCTTTTTATGCCCCAGCACGATCACAATTCAGAAATCCAAAACTATGGCTAGCAATGATAATAGCCTCAATCGGTTTAACACCGATACTTTGGTTTAATATGAACAATGAATTGAGTAGTGCCGGTTTTTATTTCGTCGATCGACATCCCTGGGAATTTGAGCTAGCTGGATTACTCCACGTATTCAAGCAAGCTGGACTTTCAACTCCTCCTTTATATGCAGTGTTTTTATTCACTATTTTTATTGTTTACAAAAAATCAAAAGAAGGAAATCTCAGCGCTGCACTTTTGTTTAGCATGGCTGTAACTAATTTATCGGTGTATCTGGTGTTAGCGCCATGGACCGATGCGACTAGCACTAGTATTCATTGGCCATTATCCGGCTATATGCCGCTACTTGTCTTTTCTCCTTTGGCAATACGGGAAACTTATAGCTGGGCAGAGACCAAGTGGAACAATTTAGTCGCAACAAGAATCATTGCAGCCATCCCAGTAATTGGATTCACCGGCACTGTAATAGTATTTCTTGGGGTAGGATCACAAGCCTTCCAATTGCCACTGCAAAGCATTGTTGGTACGGGTGTACTTTCTAACAAGATGGCAGGCTGGGATGAATTTGCCGCTCACACAAAATCAGTTCTTATAGCTCAGTTTAAATCTGATAAGCCCATAATTGTTACTGACAATTATTACACAGCAGCTCAGGTTGAATTCGCTGGAATTTCACAAGAGGTTTACACGCTAGATCGCGATAAAGCTGTTAGAGACGGACGAATAACCCAGTACGAATTATGGAACAAGGATGAAGCGGGAATGGAATTTCAAAGTGATCGCCCAGTCTTATACATTAATGAAGACAGCACACTCACCGTTTCCGACAAACATGATTTATTGGCATTGATGTGTAGACGAGTTGATCAACTTAATCTGGTAGATGAATTATCACTCTACAATGGTGACAAAGCATTTAGTTTTTATCGCGCTAACAGACTAATAAGCGAGGCTTCTAATCGAGCGCAACCCTGCCCTTTCCCTCCTCGTGCCTGGATCGACTTTCCGGCAGAAAACGATGTTTTAAGTGGAGTGGTGAACGTCAGCGGCTGGGCATATAACGAGGATATTGGA
>DFQD01000234.1:0-2929 GCA_002377605.1 Gammaproteobacteria bacterium UBA3498
TGGCCCCAGGATTCAAGATCAGATCCTAGTCCTTCGGCAACAATTTCTTCTGCGCTCATTCGTTGCGACTTCTTCACTCTAATGTCGATAGAAGTATCTTTAACTACATTATAGAAATTTAATAAGTCACTTTTAGTTGCCAATGGGCCATGGCCAGGAATTACCGAGGTTTCATCGCTTATCCATGATAGAACCTTTTCCAAGTTATCGATATATCCCTGAACCGTTCCACCATTTGCCAAGTCAACAAAAGGAAACGCGCCATTAAAAAAGTGATCGCCCATATGGATAACGTCGGAATCTTCGAAATAGACCACGCTATCCGTATCAGTATGACCTCGCGGCATATGGATTAGGGTCACCATCTCACTATTAAAGTGAATGGATACATCGTCATCATAGGTAACAACAGGAAGAGCGACCGAAGGAGCATCGCCATTAGCCATTCGTATCCTTACATTTTCATGGGCAACAATTACGCTGTCTGCTCCAAAATCAGCATTTCCACCAACGTGATCACCATGAAAATGGGTGTTAAGTAAAAACTTTGGTGTATCAGAACCCAAGGCATCGAGAGCAGCCTTAATACGATCAGCTAACGGGGCAAACTGATCATCGATGATTAAGATTCCATCATCTCCAGCCGACACTCCAATATTTCCTCCCTGCCCTATCAACATCGAGATATTGCCAGCGACAGGCACCGTTTCGATCGTCACATTGGCAAAACGATCTTGTCCATAGACAGAAACGGAGAAAAGAAGAACAAATAGCGCCGAAATTCGAACTACAAGACATTTATTATTCATGGGACCTCCCACACCTGGGTTTGAGGATAATGAGTCCATGCTATGTGGCTGCATTCATTTATGCAAGCGCCGCTCCGTTGGAACCACGCCTATTTTGGACTAAAGTATAATGGCCGATATACCTCAATTGAGGTCTAATTTATCCTAGACTAATTCACCAACCCGTCGATATAGTCCTATCAGATTTGCAGGAGTAGCTTGTTGCAGTAAATATGGCCAGATTACCGATTGTTACCGGCCTCGGCGGCATTAATGCCGCTGGGCGTAGTTCAAACCATCACGCCTATCGCCGCATGGTGCTAGATACTCTCAATGCTGAGCAGGCATTAGAAACCTATGCCGCGATTGCATCACTAACTGGTCGCTTAACACGGGAGAATAATTCCTGGAAAGACGGTGCCGGCAAAGAAGTAGAACTGAAAGCCTATATTGACTCTATTAAATCTGAGTTATTGCAATCTACCCTCATTAGAAAACTTGAAGATAATTTGTTCGACCCTGATCAAGTTCATTTTCACCAACGCGCAAACCTATCTGGTATTAATGGAAAAGGTTTTGAATTCTCACTTAAAACAAAACAGCTTCCCTCACCTTTACCTCCTGGTTGGGAAATACTCCCTGACCCCAATGATCCTTCAAATAAAGTCAGAGTCCGGGTTAAGCAGAACTTTGAAGTTTTATTAGATTGTTTTCGCAAGAACAGTGTTAATTGTGCAGGTCAGCTTCCCAGCGGCTTTAAACCAGATTTGCTCTATCAGGCCCGTAATCACCCCCGTGCACTGCAATTAACTGTTTACGCAGCTTCGGATGCCATTAACTCCCTGGGTATCGAATGGGAGGCAGTTAGGCAAGTTGTTCCTCCAGATCAGATCGGCGTTTATGCTGGTAGTGCGATGGGCCAGCTGGACTACAATGGTTTCGGCGGTTTGTTGCAGGCACGTATTTTGGGCAAAAAAGTCACTTCAAAACAAATGCCACTGGGTTACGCTGAAATGCCCGGAGATTTTATTAATGCGTATCTGCTTGGAAATCTCGGATCCAACGGTACTAGTGTCGCTGCCTGCGCCACGTTCCTCTACAACCTCCGCCATGCTGTGAGAGACATTCAATCAGGCACTCATCGCGTAGCTGTTGTGGGCACAACGGAAGCGCCAATATTTCCTGAATCCTTTGACGGCTTCGCTACAATGAATGCGTTAGCGGATGACGAATCATTGCGAAAACTCGACAACTTGAATGCCGATCAAGAACCGAACTATCGAAGAGCATGCAGACCCTTCGCGGAAAATACTGGATTTACTCTCGGAGAGTCCGCTCAATTTGTTGTTCTGTTTGATGATGAGTTAACTCTAAAGCTTGGAGCGCATATTTTTGGTGGCGTAAATGAAGTATTTATTGCCGCTGACGGCCACAAAAAATCAATCACCAGCCCTGGCTTGGGTAATTATATCTCTATGGCCAAAGCTGTGGCAGCCACTCAAAATATTATTGGTGAAGAAGCATTAAAACTGCGCAGCAACGTGCAATCCCATGGTACCGGAACACCGCAGAACAGAACTACCGAATCTCATATCCTCAGTCAGATAGCTGGCACTTTTGGAATTGAAAAGTGGCCGGTATCAGCAATTAAGTCTTATGTTGGGCATACCATTGCCACCTCGGCAGGGGATCAACTAGCCGCTGCATTAGGTAGCTTTGCTTATGGTATTTTGCCTGGCATCCTAACTATCGATCATATAGCCGAGGATGTTTCCCAAGACAATTTAGATTTTCTTATGGCTCATAGAGAAGTGGGCGTGGGGAATATCGATGCCACAATAATCAATTCAAAAGGATTTGGCGGGAACAATGCCAGCGCTTCAATTCTTGCACCCCATGTCGTGAAACGAATGTTGGAAAAAAGGCATGGCGCAGCAGCGGTAGTAGATTTCAAGAAACGCAATGAAAAAGTAACCGAACAGAGCACTGCATATGATCAGGCAGCTATCGAAGGTAAAAACAACACCATTTATAAGTTTGACCACAATGTCATGGATAGCGAGGCATTGAAGATTGATACGGAAACAATTAACGTTAAAGAGATTGGCCCAACGATCTCATTGGATCTGGAAAACAAGTAC
>DFQD01000234.1:3346-6560 GCA_002377605.1 Gammaproteobacteria bacterium UBA3498
GCGTCTACCGCAACAGTTACAGGCATTTCTTCCACGACAAACTCATGAATTGCTTCCATACCTAAATCTTCAAAAGCAACTATTTTTGCTTTCCTAATTGCTTTGGAAACTAAATAGGCAGCTCCCCCCACCGCCATTAAGTAGACTGCCTTGTGCTTTCTGATTGCTTCGATTCCCACAGGACCTCTTTCAGCTTTGCCAATCATTCCTATAAGACCAGTTTTTTCTAAGAGCTCATCAGTGAATTTGTCCATGCGTGTAGCGGTAGTAGGGCCTGCTGGCCCAATTACTTCATCTCTAACCGGATCAACTGGACCGACATAATAAATAAACTTGTTATCAAAATTTACGCCACCTGGCATAGGTTCGCCATCGTTTAACATGGCAAGTAATCTTTTATGAGCAGCATCACGGCCGGTCAACATTGTTCCAGAGAGTAAAAGTGTTTCACCTGGCTCCCATTTTGCTATGTCTTCAGCTGTGACTGAATCAAGATCAATCTTTCGAGCTCTAGGCCCAACATCCCAGGTGATTTCCGGCCACTCATCCAAACTAGGAGGTTTCAATTCCGCTACACCACTACCATCTAATGAAAAGTGAGCATGACGTGTCGCTGCGCAATTTGGAATCATCGCTACTGGCAAAGATGCAGCATGAGTTGGATAATCTAGTATCTTTACGTCCAATACCGTGGTTAAGCCCCCAAGCCCTTGCGCACCTATACCTAAAGCATTCGCACGATCCATTATTTCTAGCCGTAATTCTTCAATGCGACTGCTGGGACCGCGTTCACGCAACTCGTGAATATCAATTGGGTCCATTAACGATTCCTTAGCCAGTACTGCGGCTTTCTCAGCAGTACCACCAACACCTATGCCAAGCATGCCTGGAGGGCACCAACCGGCTCCCATTGTCGGCAATATTTTTTCAACCCAATCAACAATACTGTCACTAGGATTAAGCATAGCCATCTTTGCTTTGTTCTCGGACCCACCTCCCTTAGCCGCCAATTTCACATCAATTGAATCTCCAGGAATAATTTCGGTATGAATGACGGCAGGAGTATTGTCTCGAGTATTCTTACGTGCACCGGCTGGGTCTTCAAGAATTGATGCCCGTAAAACATTACCAGGAAGTAAATAAGCGCGACGCACTCCTTCATTAACCATGTCCGCTACGGACATATCGCCTTCCCATGTGACATTCATTCCTATCTTAAAAAAGACTGTGACAATACCAGTGTCCTGACAGATAGGCCGTTTGCCTTGCGCACAAAGTCGAGAATTAATAAGAATCTGCGCCATTGCATCTTTCGCAGCTTGTGATTCTTCTTTTTCGTAAGCTTCATTAACTGCTTTGACGAAATCGAGTGGGTGGTAATAGGAAATGAACTGCAAAGCATCGGCGACGCTCTGAATTACATCTTCGTTGCGGATTAATGTCATTTGATTCGGTCCTAATTCGAGCTCGGGCCAGAAGCTATTCTACCACTTTAAGCCATGACATTGCTTAGCGAGACTCGGATAAACCGACAAAAGAGTAACTAGTTTGGAGAAAAGTCGCCAGACATTAAATCAGATTGTTCCTGGTCAACACTGCGATTATTAAATACTCTGCCTAGGGCCACACCAGTAGCTGCCCAAATTGCTGCAATACCGGCCCCAATTGCCGCCATCGCTGCTATTCCTAGACCTACACCATCGGTCAGTGCAGCAAATGCAGATGACCATACTGCATCCCCTCCACGATATATAGCTACATCCACTACAGGTTTAGCTTTAAATCTGCTTTCCCGAGGCACTGCTGTAAACAACATTTCTCTCGCAGGGCGAGTCACTCCATAGTTTCCTGCTTGTCGTGCTACTTGCAGTGCAAGCAATACAGTTAAGATTGGAGCAAAGGCCAGTATTAGCAGCGCAGCGCTCATAAAGAGCGGAATTATAGCCAAAGTTGTCGGCATTCCTAATTTTGTTGCCAGGCGACCTGTGGCGAAAAATCCAAGAATAAATGTTAGTACATTAACCACTACTGCCAATATCGCTAAAATTTCCGTACGCTCGTCGCGAGTGTAACCCCGCAGCAAATTGGTTTGCTCGAAATAAGCAAAAGAACTAATGGCGGTATATAGAAGAATAAAAGCTGCTATTCCAATTAGATAAGGACTGAAAAAAAACTGCTTAAATCCGGCCAGTGAATTTCCACCGATTCTTAGATGGGAAAGATCTACGCTTACTTCTTCATTGCCCATCACTGTGATCTTTAAATACTGCAAATAGAAAATTATTGGTAACGGTAATAGCATGATCAAAGATGACCACAGCATTAAAGTTTCCGAACCTGTAACGCTTACTGCTGCGGCTGCGATCAATGGCCCAATGATTGCTCCAGCACTGGCCCCAACCGCGATAAACCCAAATAAGCGTTTCGATTGTTCTTTGTTGTAGAGGTCCGCCATCAAGCTCCAGAACACAGAAACATGGAAAAGAGAAAACAGACTTACCCACAAATAAAATCCTTTGTCGAGTAGCACCGGATTGGTAACCAAGCTAGAGCCCAGATAGAAACAAACGAAACTGACTGCAAAAAATCCGTAAACAGTGGGAACTAGATACTTGAAATTAACTCTGGAGACAGCTATGCCGTACATCGCTACAAAAGCGAGGCTAAGAAAAAACTGAATATTCCACAACACACTTATTTCCGTGTTTGTCCAATCACTGGCCATAGCATCTCGAACTGGTCTTAAGATGTAATAAGCAGCCATCAGAATAAACACCAAAAAAAATGAAACCAGAACTGCTTTCTGTTCACTTTTTTCAATAAGTGTTGCGGACTTAAATAATTCTGTTGGTTTAATCACTGGAGGCCTGTTTAGCTTGTTATATTGCCACTCAGCTAGTTTTAAAATTTATACTCTCACGCTCTTTTACCTGAGTTTGATGAGTTAATCTATAGAAAATACTAGGCACAATGGCCACATCGACAGCTATTCGAGTTCATCTAATAGAAAATCTTTCGCTGAGTTTATTTTTTTTGCCAAATAATCGGATCCACCCCTATCAGGGTGTAATTTCTGCATCAATTTTCTGTGAGCTTGAATGACGTCTTCTTTGTTAATTGGTTCCGCTAATCCTAACACTTCGATTGCTAACTGATGATCCATTCTCCCTTCCCCAGAAGACACTGATACACTTTCCCCCGAGAATTGAGTTTG
>DFQD01000194.1 GCA_002377605.1 Gammaproteobacteria bacterium UBA3498
AAGATTCCTGCCCGATCAACTAACTCTATACCCTGAAGCAAAGATAAATCATTCGCTATAGATTGTCTGACAGCAAACACCGAACCATTTCCAGATTCCACAATGGATGCGTCCGCGTCTTGCAATAATAGAACTGCGGTATTTACATCGCCTTCCAATTGCAGTTTCTGATTCGCCATTCGAATCAAAAACTCTGCCTCTAACAATTTCCACTCGAGATTGGGCTGTGTTATCGACATTCCCGGTGCTGATTGCAATTCCAGGAGTTGTTGTTGAACAGACGCTATTTCAGCACTCAGTACTGACTCTACTTCTCGCACCGCAGTATCGTCGATTTGAACAGGTTCGGGAGACGCTACTAATTGTTCCTGCAATTGACTTATCAGTGAATTCTGATTAGCGACAGTCAGATTGAGTTGCTGATTCTCCGTGGCGATGCTACTTATGTTCTGTCGAAGCTGGTACTGCTGATAGCCTACATATGCAATGCCTGCAGCCACCGGTGCAAACAACGCAAGCACTAGTAGAAATCGACGTCTTGCATTCTTTTGTTGGCGGGATGTTCGACTCCCCGCTTTAGCACTGGCCTTAGAAAGCTCTTCGAGTATCTTTGGCGTTTCGGGTTTGTCTACCACTCAATGTCCTCTCTTCCTAATAGTCTGGGACCACCACTATTTTTTCTATGTCCACTATCTATTTTGTGGGCTTAATTAGCAAGCTCTTGTAATGCTTTTATTGACGCTTCGACATCAGCACCGTTTGCATTTTTCACGATGGCGAATCCTTTTTGCAAAGCTAATTCCGCAACGCGGGCAGAAGGAACTAACAATGGGATTCGTAATAAATTCTTAGATTCTGAAATTAGCTCATACAATCGATTGAGCGATTCACCACTTGTCACGGAATAAACATTTATAGAATTTATATTTATTAGATCTTCTAACTCATCTTTCGAATAATTCACAATAGTCCTTTTATATACTTCGATGTATTCAACTTGCGCTTTCCTTACCTCTAAAGATTCTGCTAATAATTCCCTACCACCTTCACCTCTGAATATAGCAATCTTCTTATCCTGCACTTCCTTAAGTTCATTTAGCTCGAGCAAGTATTCGCTACTTGCGCCTAGATCTGAATGTATTACTGGGATACTGAGCTCAGAACAAACCATCCTTGCCGTACTTGGCCCGACAGCGACCACGTCTATACCTACTGGAAATTGTGGCCAATAATTGTTTATCCTTTCCGCACCAAATTGAACAGCATTAGTACTAACAAAGATTAAAATATTAAAGTTGTCCAGGTTTTGAATTTTTGAATTGACTGCTTTGGTTTGCTCATCGTTATCGATAGCTTCGATTTTAATTAATGGGAAATGGATAGCATTACCTTTAAGACCGTTTATTGCAGAACAAAATGGTAGATGTTGAGGATCTGGCCGGGTAACCAGAACATTTATTCCGGAAAGAGAGGAATCCATTGTTAATTCTCAGCCGATCGTAATTCATCTAAAATTTCTGCTGCTCCCCCTGATAACAAATCTTCCGCTGCTGCAATCCCAATTTGCTCCGCTGCATGGGAGTTACCAGCTAGTTCGCTTCGGATTATTCTTGTCCCATCAACACTACCGACAAGAGCACGCAAGGTGATTTCGTCATTCTCAAGCTGTGCAAAGCTAGCAATAGGTACCTGACATCCGCCTTGTAATCTTGCATTAACTGCGCGTTCTGCAATGACTCGAGCAGCAGTCTCACTGTGATGCAAACAATCTATAAGTTTTAGTGTATCGGTATCTTCGGTCCGGCATTCAATACCAATTGCTCCTTGCCCTCCTGCTGGTAAACATTGATCGCAGGAAATTCGTTGTGTTATTCGTTCATCCATTTCTAGGCGCAGAAGACCGGCCGTAGCCAAGATAATCGCGTCGTATTCGCCTTTATCTAGTTTTTCCAAGCGCGTTCCGACATTGCCTCTCAAGTCGATAATGTTTAGGTCGGGTCGTAAGCTGCTTAACTGACATTGACGCCGAAAACTGGATGTGCCAACTTTTGCACCTTTAGGAAGCTCGTCCAGGCTCGCAAATCTATTTGATACAAAAGCATCGCTAGGATCTTCGCGCTCGCAGATAACGGCTAGCCCAAGCCCGCATGGGAATTCCATAGGAACATCTTTCATGGAATGCACGGCGATGTCTGCTTGGTTATCCAGCATTGCCTTTTCCAATTCTTTAACAAAAAGGCCTTTGCCGCCGACTTTCGCTAAAGGTGCGTCCAGAATCTTATCGCCCTTTGTGGTCATCGGCACAAGCTGAACTGCCAGATTCTCATGTTTGGCAAGCAAAGCATTTTTTACATAGTTGGCTTGCCAAAGAGCGAGCGGGCTTTTGCGGGTAGCGATTCGTATTTCGGTTTGGGCCATAAACCATTTAAAGGCAGGTTAAGTGATGATGAGCATTCTACGGCAATTAACTAAGATTGTCCGGTCGCAAAGCCCGGAATTTAGCCAACTGCAAGCGACTTATTAAGCCACGTCTATCCTGTTATAATCGCCTCCCTTTTCAGAGCGCCAGTGACAATGCTCCACGGAGCGAACAAACCCCATGAGCGACAGCGAAGATCAGAACAAGACAAGCAAGCTTTGGGGTGGACGCTTCAGCGAAGCCACCAATGAGTTTGTACAACGATTTTCAGCTTCAGTGTCTTTTGATCAAAGACTCTATAAATATGATATTGAAGGTTCGATCGCACATGCCAAGATGCTTGCTAAAATAGGCGTGCTTAATTCAGAAGAGTTACAGAAAATCGAATCAGGCCTGGAATCAATACTTAGTGAAATTACTGAAGGCGAATTCTATTGGTCCATAGAGCTCGAAGATGTACACATGAATATTGAGACTGCGCTAATAGCAAAGATTGGTGATATTGGAAAGAAGCTACACACTGGTCGGTCCCGCAACGATCAAGTAGCGACAGATATCCGACTCTTTGTAAGGGATGAAATTGATTCCATTTGTAAATTAATCAAAAAAGTTCAAAAGGCTTTTGTAAATCTCGCAGAGAGGGAAGCTGCAACAATCTTTCCAGGTTCCACTCATTTACAACCTGCGCAACCAGTTAGTTTTGGACACCATATGTTGGCCTGGTTTGAAATGCTGGATAGAGATTATGAACGATTCCAGGATTGTCGTAAACGAGTCAATAAATCTCCATTAGGAGCTGCTGCACTCGCTGGCACGACATTTCCAATCGACCGTGAATATACTGCGAAGTTATTAGGCTTTGATGCACCAACCAATAATTCATTAGACTCGGTTAGTGATAGAGATTTTGCGATTGAGTTAGCTGCGACGGGAAGTTTGTTAATGACTCATCTCTCACGGTTTTCAGAAGAGTTAGTGCTTTGGACGTCAGCACAGTTTAACTATATTGAATTACCAGATCGCTTTTGCACGGGCTCATCCATAATGCCACAAAAGAAAAACCCTGACGTTCCAGAATTGGTTCGAGGAAAGACCGGCCGCGTTGTGGGTCATTTGAATTCATTGCTTAACTTGATGAAGTCGCAACCTCTCGCTTACAACAAAGATAATCAGGAAGATAAAGAACCGCTATTCGATCTAGTCGATACAGTTAAAGATTGTTTGTTTGCATATAGCGAAATGATTCCGGCAATTATTTGCAATAAGGAAGCTATGCTTGCCGCTACGCAAAAAGGTTTTGCTACCGCCACTGATCTCGCTGACTACCTAGTAAAGAAGGGCTTACCCTTTCGCGATGCCCATGAAGTAGTTGGGAAATCCGTTTCCTTTGCAATTAAGCAACGAGTAGGTCTCGCGGAGTTATCCCTGGAAAAACTCCAAGAGTTTTCCAAATTAATCGAAGCTGATGTTTTCGATGTATTAACTTTGGAGGGGTCGATAAACGCACGCGATCACCTGGGCGGTACCGCTCCTGCTCAAGTAAAAACTGCGATTATGAATGCACGAACTCTACTTTCTTCACGCTAATAAAGTTAGCGGTAAGCAGGTGCCTGCAACTCGATATCGTATTCGAGGAACCGATTGTCTCTTAAGGTTCGTACTCTGACTACGTCACCAGATTGATGCTGTTCTATAATAGTTGCGTAATCGTCTTCATCAGCAACCACTTGACCTTCAATTTCCACAATTACGTCGCCGAGTTGAATCTGACCTCCTTGCACTCTGCGAAGACCGCGCATGCCGAGGCGCTCAGGATCAGTTCCCTCTACTACATCTAATACGATAACACCCTCGATTCCCCATAACCTTCTGTAATAATCTGGTTGAGGAAGACGTGTAATTCCGAGGATTGGTGTTTGTACGCGACCATAGGTAATAAGTTCTGGCACGACGCGTCTTACTGTGTTCACAGGAATTGCGAAGCCAATACCAGAAGAAGCGCCGCTAGGACTGTATATTGCAGTATTTACTCCAACCAATTGCCCTAATGAGTTAAGCAAGGGTCCTCCGGAATTTCCCGGATTAATTGCCGCATCGGTTTGGATCACATCACGGATAGTGCGTCTGCTTACAGATTCAATTTCTCTACCCAGCGCACTAACGACTCCGACAGTCATGGTAGTGTCGAGCCCGAATGGATTGCCGATAGCAATGACTTTTCTACCAACTTCTAATAAAGAAGAATCGCCAAGGTTCACCGGAGTTAGTTCTACCCCTGGTGCATCGATGCGCAACACTGCAAGATCTTTATCTGGATCTGATCCAACTGGCACGGCCTCGTAGCTAGATCCATCTTGCAGAGTTACGGTTACGACGCTAGCTTCTTGTACAACATGAAAATTAGTCACAACATAACCCTCAGCACTCCAGATAAAGCCAGTGCCGGTTCCCTGTGGCACCTCCCTTGGATTTAAAGAATAGAATGAGCGTACCAGGCGGGAATTAGTTATGTGGACTACTGAAGGGCTGGCGAACTTAAAAACCTCAATATTGTTTTCTTCATCATTAGTTTTGAAATGTGAATAGTCCAGCTCTTGGGCTGTAACGAATACCGAGGCTGCTATTATCGCCAGGCTACTAATTAAGTATTTTAAAGCTCTCATGGATGCAAACTCTCAAGCTGCCAAATTCGCAAAGTAGTGTTAAGCACACTGCCATATAGATAAGATCACTTTACCCGTTTTCAAGGCTTAGATCATCCTGCGTTAAACTCCCCCTAAAAACAGAGTAACGCAAATATTGCAGATTTAGCTCACCATTAAACACACCTGAGAACGGCACGACGTTCTATCCATGATCTAATTATGAACAACCACTAAGGTACCTATAGTAAAATCTATGGTGCCTTCCAAGCTGACAGGCCGAGCATTGTTCAACGACTAGAGGATTTGTTAGAACTACCTCCCCCTAACTTCTGCACATAGGCAAGGGAATCACTACAGGCTTAAATAGAATTTTGCTCATTTACGTTGCCAAATAATTTAATACATCATTTTGCGTTAGTAGACTAATTTTATCCGGAAGCGTATTTACATGAAAAGCGTCGCAAAGGAATATCATCATTCGCATGTCTACATCTAGACAGCCCTGAGCGACGGCTAAAACAACTTCAGGAAGAATACGGGCCCATTCTTGAGAATGAAACCCACAACTATGACTATACTTTTATTCTATAAAAAATAAACTTAATAAGACTTCTCTAATTCCTGTTGTACCAAAAGCCAGTCCGCCTCGATAGTTTCTAGATCCGCCTTCATTTTTCCCTGGCGCCGCAAAATTTCAGTTAACTCGTTTTTTTTCTCTACTTTATAGAATGTTTTGTCAGCTAATTCGGTTTCAATCTGTGTAAGTTCTTTTTGAATAAGATCCATCTCTTTTTCAAACTTCTTAACTTTGTCATATAGTGGGGCGAGCTGCGTTCTTTTCGCCGCAGCTAATTGTCTTTGTACTTTTTTATCGAGTTTAATCTTATTAACGCTAGCTTTTTCTTCCTTGCCAATGCTTTTCAAATTCTCCGCTTGCTTAAGCCAAGTTTCGTAATCGTAGATCGAACCTTTGAACTCTGAAAATACGCCATTGTGAATAGAGTAAAACTCATCAACTGTATTGGAGAGAAGATGGCGATCATGCGACACGATAATCATAGCACCACAATATTCCTGTAATGCTATTTCAAGCGCGTGGCGCATTTCTATATCTAGGTGATTGGTGGGCTCATCCATTAATAGAAGATTTGGTTTCAGCCACACTACTTTAGCCAAAGCCAATCGGGCTTTTTCACCACCTGAAAAATTTTCGATTACTTGATCGACTCGATCACCGCGGAAATCGAACCCCCCTAGAAAATCTTTTATTTCCTGGTCGGTGGACCGCTCGTGTCCCGCTCTTTTACTTGCTGCTTTTTGGAGAACTTGCAAAGGAGTTTGATAATTATTAAGGACATCTACCTGATGCTGCGCGTAGTAGCCTATACGTAGCTTTTTAATGCTAATAATTTCACCTTCCTTTCTTTCCAATTGCCCAGCAAGCACCCTGAGAAACGTAGACTTGCCACACCCATTAAATCCTAATAAGCCTATTCTCGAATCGGAACGAATTCCAAGATTCATTTTGGCTACTAATGGCTCATCGTAACCGATAGTCAGATTTTCTATCTGCATTAAGAAAGCCGGTAAGTGGTCCAGAGCAGGAAAAGAAAAGCGAAAGGGTGAATCCACATGAGCTGGCGCTATTTCGCGCATGCGCTCCAACTCTTTGACTCTCGACTGTGCTTGTTTGGCTTTGGAAGCTTTGTAGCGAAAACGGCGGACAAATTCCTCAATCTGATACCGTCGTCGTTGTTGTTTTTCGTACATGGCCTTCTGCAGGGCCATCTTTTCAGCTCGTTTTTTTTCAAAAGCGCTGTAGTTACCAGTGTACAGATTCAGGTTTTCTTTCTCAAAATTAACAACATGATCGATTATTGCGTCGAGAAAAATGCGATCATGAGAAATAAGTAAAATTGTTCCTTGATATCCATTCAACCACTGTTCTAGCCACACCGTTGCTTCCAAATCTAAATGGTTTGTGGGTTCGTCCAACAAAAGTAAATCAGAAGGACAAATTAGTGCCGCGGCAAGATTTAATCGTACACGCCAACCACCTGAAAAAGTTTTGATTGAATTAGAAAATTCTTCTTCGGCGAAGCCTAATCCTGATAGCAGTTTTTCGGCTAGATGTTTAACATCGTAACCATTGATGGCTTCCATCTCGCCATGTAACTTCCCTAATGCATGATGATCATCGTTTTCATCTGCTTCCTTAATTTGCCTTTCGAGTTTGCGATAGTCTTTGTGGGCATCGATTACGAAGTCGA
>DFQD01000027.1 GCA_002377605.1 Gammaproteobacteria bacterium UBA3498
AGACTTTTAGTAACTTCTTGTCCAACTGCACGCAGGCTTACACGATCTATAAATTCTTTGACTACAGGAAGAGCGACATCAGCCTCCAACAATGCACGCCGCACTTCCCGTAACGCTTCCTCAATATTGCTTTCGGTGAGGGTTGCTTTACCGGTTATCTTACGAAAGGTTCCCGTTAATCTTTCTGTTAAATTGTCAAACACGATCTAATTCTACCTGATGCAATGAACGGCGAATTATAGCCAATTCAGATGGGCTAAACCATTTCCTCCAATACTGAACAATCTGATTACTGAAGAAGGCAAAATTGAATAAAATATCTCTTCAACCGATAGTAGGTATATGCGAAACTCAATAGCTTAAGTTGCTTAACTGTTATGCAAGTCACCGTAATTTCAGGATTATTTGCCGTTTTCTGCTACTTGATGGGCTCAGTCTTTCAAGGCTTAAACTTCACCTCGAATAAAGATACCAAATCTAAGGTTTTTGCCTTCGGTACTGCCGCGGTAATTTCTCATGCTATTAGTGCATATGGAGTAATTCGCACAACCAATGGATATCACTTCGGCTTTTTCGAAATTTCTACTTTAATTGCCGTTTCTATTTCACTATTAGTTTTACTCAGCAGCATTAGAAAGCCCCTAGAAAATTTGTTTCTCGGCCTCTTTCCCCTGGCAATAATTACAATTGTTGCTTCGCTAACTATTCGTAGCGATTCCCCAGCAACAGATCTCAATGTGGGTCTGGCCAGCCATATATTAATTTCCATATTGGCTTACAGCTTTATTACCATTGCAGCGGTGCAAGCCGGTTTTCTTGCTTACCAAAATCATCAGCTGAAGAATCATCACGCTAGTGGTTTAATTTCAAAGTTCCCTCCTTTGCAAGACATGGAAGCATTTTTGTTTGAGCTATTGTGGATAGGTCAGTTATTGCTCAGCATAGGAATTGTCGCGGGATTAATTTTTATGGACGACATATGGGGTATAGATGGAGTTATTCATAAAACATTTTTCTCAGTATTGGCCTGGATTGTTTTTGCAGTCTTACTCTGGGGGCGGCATCAATTAGGTTGGCGCGGAGTTACTGCTATTCGTGGCACTCTGACAGGATTCGGCCTGCTTTTAATCGGGTTTTACGGTTCGAAATTTGCGCTTGAATACATTTTTGGCTAATACTCACAATCGCTTGTGATTCTCCCATCCAACCTATTAAGACGCTTATTTCGATTTTCACATAAGCGCAAGAATCGCAATCAAGGGTTATCGTCAGATGAACTGCGTACAGTAGTTTCTGATTCCAGCCAGCGCATTTCCCTTAAACGACATGGAATGTTACTCAATATTCTCAACCTAGAAAAAGCAACAGTTAACGATATCCTAGTACCTAGAAATGACGTAATCGGCTTGAATATAGATGACAGTATAGACGAGTTATTACATCAGATTGAGAACAGCCAACATACCCGTATGCCGGTCTACAAAAAGGACTTGGACAATATTATCGGCATGCTACATTTACGCAGTGTCGGGCGTCTCTTAAATCTAGAAAATATAAATAAAGCAGCTATTCTACGAGAAACAAGCGCTGCCTATTACATTCCAGAATCAACGCCGCTCCACACGCAGCTATTTAATTTTCAAAATAAAAAGATGCGCATCGCTATCGTGGTTGATGAATTCGGTGCAGTGCAAGGGCTAGCAACGTTAGAAGATATCCTGGAAGAAATTGTCGGTGAATTTACTACCGATATGGCAGACACCAATAAAGATATTATTGAACAGGGAGATGATTGTTATCTAATTGACGGCGGCACAAGTATTCGAGAAATCAATCGAGTTTTGAATTGGGAACTAGATACAGCTGGGGCGAAAACGCTAAACGGGCTACTGACCGATAAACTTCAATTCATTCCTGATACATCGGTAGGTATAAATCTAAATGGCTACTACGCGGAGATAATTCAGGTACATGATAATGTCATCCGCAGAGTAAAGATGCGCAAATCTGCTGGTTAATGATCTCGCAGAATTTTGGTATCCATATCCATAACTTCATCAAGTGCTAAAAATGTTTTAGAGTGAATTGAATCCACTGGTGCTTTCTCACTCTTTACGGCAAGAGCCATTTTAAATGGGCCGCTCACTGCAATTTGCCAGTATTGCCAAAGTGAAGCATCGTCATTATGCTCCTTCGCAAAATTTATCAGCACTTTATATTTGGAAGGAAAACTGTAACTAAAGTGTCGTAGAGGAATCGCCAAACCTAAACCACAAGCCTTAATATAGGCTTCCTTTAAAGTCCATAATTCATAAAAGCGGGAGAGCTGGCCGGCTTCCGGTAAAGCTAGTAACTCTTCTATTTCTGAAGGTGAAAAATAACGGTCCGCAATTTTTGCCACTCGCCGTGGTTTGGCGCTGGATTCAATATCTACACCGATACCCGCATGGGCTGAAATTGCCAAGACGAGTCGTTCACTGGAATGTGACAAGTTGAAAAACAGAGGTTGTGCTAGTTGCGATGAAACTATGCCAGGTTTTCCATATCTATTTTGTTCAAATTTCCAATTCTGCGGCTCTATCTCCGCATATTTGCTTAAGGTATTACGAATTAACATTCGACCTAATAGAAATTGCTTGCGATGATAATCAGAGATATAGCGGTGGTAGCGTTTGATCTCAGAATCTGTCAACCATGATAGACAATTCGATTCCAGCTCAGGACCATTAAATTCAGCTTGGTTAACATGCCAGAGATGAATTTCATTTCGGGGTAAGCTCAACATCTATAAATCCAACTCTAAAATACAATGAAGCTGCTTACGTGCAATTTGATTTTCAGTGGGGCGAGCGAAAGCATTGTTTTCATAGCGAATGTTTTCTAACTCTACTGATTGATTGACATGGCTGTGGCCATAAATATGAATATCAGGGTTTAATTGTTTTACCTGCTCACCTAAGCCATCACTGCCCAGTACCGGATAAATTCGCCTGCGATTTTTTGGGATGTAAGAAGGCATAACATCTATCCTCGGGAGAAAATGTGAATAACTAATTACCACTTCGTTTGAAATATCTAGTTGTTCTCGGTTCAAGTTTAGAAAATGATCGTTAACATCTGCACAGCTTTCCAGATGAGCCGGCCATGAACAAGCTCTGAAATCGCGCCAAGCAAGTGCGAGATACCTATCCGGCTGACCAAAAGAAAAATCATACCAGCCGAATAAAGGCACAACACTAAGCTGTTCGTAATGTACCGCCCTCAATTTCACATCTAGAGAGTCACAAAGCTCCCTCACCGCCTCAAATTTCTCGAGAGAACAGTTGAATTTGTCATTCTCTACCCAGAGCTCATGGTTACCTGGAATGAAGTGAACTGCCTTGAATTTAGATTTGAGAGAATTGAGCACCAGTGAGAGATCTTCAAGATCATGACTGACATCGCCGGCTAGAACCAGGATATCCCCAAGATAGGCAGTAGAATTCAGTGATAATACCCAGTCCATATTTTCTGGATAATCCACGTGCACATCGGAAACCGTGTAAACTTTCATTGTTGAATTTAATCCAAACTTAGTCTCTATTTCTGCACGAACGAAATAATAGCATCTGATCAGTCTTTCGTAGCAGCTTTGTTTTAACTGAAAACTTGTAACTGAAATTAAGGAGGAATGAGGTGGGACCAATTACTAAATGGCATGAGGTAGTAAGCACTAAGAATTATCAACTATTAGAAGAGATACTCAATGATACCGTGATTTTTTATTCACCTGTGTTGTTTACACCTCAAAAAGGGAAAGAGATTACCAAAATTTATTTAGCAGCAGCTGCAGAAGTTTTTGAAGGTAATTCTTTTACTTATGTTAGGCAGCTCATCAAAGAAAACGAAGCTTCACTGGAGTTTGAATTAGAACTGGATGGAGTAAAAGTTAATGGAGTCGATTTAATAACATGGAATTGCGATGAAAAAATAACCGAGTTCAAAGTATTTATAAGGCCTTTACAGGGCGTGAATGTTTTGCATCAGAAAATGGGAGCCATGCTAGAAAGCATGAAAAGTAGGCAAGGGTCAAAATTGTCTGCTCAGGTTTTTTCAAGCAAATTAATCTTTTA
>DFQD01000009.1 GCA_002377605.1 Gammaproteobacteria bacterium UBA3498
AGGTTGTGCAATCCATTTGCTAACCTACTCCGAGTTTTTGATAGGCCGAGTTTTAATTGATCAAATAGATCTCCTTTATCAGGTTTGTCTATTTGTGTGTTTGAACTCGTACTGCTATCAGATTTTTCCTTCTTTCCAAAACCAAACATCTACTGATCCAGTTGAGTGATTTACCCTATAACCAAGAGAGCGGCTATGCTATCACTTGCAATGATGCAGTGATATCTGTGCTGGTTTCGCTTAACTTATTTTCAGTTAACTAATCTCGCTTTTTGCCAGATGCATTCGAATATGTTTCGATGGTAACCAATGACAAATCAAGCTAATACTTTACGAATAGTTGCTGGAGATCTTAGAAGTAGAAGGATCACCTTTCCTGCCAATGGGGCTATTCGACCAACTGGAGACCGCATAAGAGAGACGCTGTTTAATTGGTTGCAGGGCCACACTCATAATTCAGTTTGTCTGGACCTATTTGCTGGTAGCGGGGCATTGGGAATAGAAGCAATTTCTCGCGGAGCAAATGAAGTGATGTTTATTGAAAAAGAAAGCTCCATTGCTAGCGCCTTGAGATCTAATCTGGAGCTATTAAATATAACAAACGGGCATGTAATTGATGCTGATGCGCTATCCTGGATAAAAGCACACAACAGCGCTAAACCATTCGATATTGTTTTTCTCGATCCTCCGTTTTCCTCAGAGCTATTGGTGGAGAGTTGCGAGCTATTGGAGCGATCCGACATGTTATCTTCGCAATGCCGGATCTATATTGAACTAGCGCAATCAATATCAGAAATAAAACTGCCAACTAATTGGAAATCAGTAAAAGGAAAGCAGGCAGGTCATATCTATTACTATCTGATTAGCAGGGAAGTTCAGTAATAAGAGTGACACATGGCGACTCCACATAAACTATTGCCTGCCTGGCGGCCATAGTCAAACTCTTTATCGAAAGTTTTCTCCAGCTGAAGCGGTAAAACAAATACGCGATTGAGCAAGTAATGCCAATTCGTTATTATGTTCATCAGCCGCTCAGGAAGGAATACTTATCCGTGAGAACTGCAATCTATCCAGGCACATTCAATCCCATTACTAATGGGCACACTGATCTCGTTGAACGAGCTGCTAGTCTGTTTGACAAAATTATCGTCGCTGTAGGAACTAATACTCAGAAAGGAAACACCTTACCAACAGAGCAGCGGGTTACTCTTGCTCAAGAAGTGTTAAGTCATTTGGACAATGTAGAAGTTACTTCATTCGAAGGGCTATTAACGGATTTTGTGAGCCAACAGGGCGCAAACATAATTCTGCGTGGTTTAAGAACCGTGGCTGACTTTGAATACGAATTTCAGCTAGTAGGAATGAATCGGGCACTAGATCCTTCAATCGAGACTGTTTTCTTAGCGCCTGCGGAACATCTTTCTTACATATCTTCCACTCTGGTTAGAGAGATTGCCTTACTAGGGGGGGACATTTCTAAATTCGTTCATCCTGCAGTAGAAGCAGCGATAAAAAATAGTTAAATCCTCGCTTAGCAGCCTATTTCTGGCAATTTTTACAATACACAGTACTGCGCTGACCCAATCGGATTTCAGTCAGCAGTCTTTTGCATTGCACACATTCTTCGCCACCTCGGCCATAGACATTTAGTGACTGTTTAAAATAGCCAGGTTCTCCACTGCTATTAGTGAAGTCTCTTAACGTGGTACCACCTAAGTTAATAGCGTTCTGGAGAATTTCTTTTATGCAGGGAATCAATTTTTCGTACGTAGCTTTCGAAACTTTTCCTGCCGCACGTTTAGGATTAATGCCGGCCATAAATAAAGCTTCGGCAGCATAGATGTTACCAACTCCGACAACGACTTTGCTGTTCATTACAAAAGTTTTAATTGCTGCGGACCTGCCCCGACTAACTTTATATAAATATGAAGAATCGAAATCTTCAGAAAGCGGCTCTGGGCCAAGATTTGCTAGAAGGGGATGGGATTCAATCGTATCTTGTTCCCACAATAGGCAACCAAAGCGCCTGGGGTCAGTAAATCGAAGCGCCTTACCATTGTCGAAGACAATATCGACATGGTCATGCTTATCAGCTACTAACTCACTATTTACAATGCGCAAGCTTCCGCTCATCCCGAGATGTATCAGGAGAGTTCCTTTAGTGCTCTCTAGCAATAAATACTTTCCTCTTCTATTAACAGTTGTAATTGAATGCCCGGTTAATCCCGCAGATAAAGAGTTAGGAACGTCCCATCGTAATCTTTTTTGCCGAATGATGACTTCCTTGACTCGTTTGTTTGTAATGTGAGGCTCGATACCTCTCTTGGTAGTCTCTACTTCAGGAAGCTCAGGCACTTTGAAATACTTACTTAATAGTTGCCGGGAAGGAGAGCAGTTATAATCTTTCCTTTTCGAGAATGAAAGTCTTAACTAGTTTTAAAAATGGACTCTAAAGACAACGCAGTAACATTATTAGGCATTGATGCGGGAGGCACTTTCACAGACTTTGTTTGCATCGAAGTCGGATCGGAAAACTCTTTGCGAATTCATAAATCACTTTCAACTCCTCATGCTCCTGAAGAAGCAATCTTAGCCGGAATACATGGCCTGGGGCTTTCAGAAATGCTTGAAGGAGGTGAATTGCATATTATTCATGGCAGCACAGTTGCCACTAATGCAACGCTTGAAGGCAAAGTAGCAAAAACTGTTTTTGTTACTAACTACGGATTCAAAGATATGTTGCGCCTCGCGCGACAAACCCGCCCGACACTTTATGCATTGGAATTCGAACCAGTCGACCCCCCTGTGGCACCCGAACTCTGTTTGGAGACAGGCGGAAGACTAGCTGCAGATGGGACGGTTGTTGAAGACCTAAGCGAAGATGAAATTGCTGAATTGGTTACGAAAATAAAAGAACTAAGTCCCCAGTCCGTTGCAATCAATCTCTTGTTTTCATTTCTAGATGAGAAGTTTGAAACGCGCCTTGAATCAGCACTTAAACAAGCATGTACAAATCTATTTATTAGTCGTTCCTCAGCAGTGCTGCCTGTTTACAAAGAATACGAAAGGGGGATAGCGACCTGGTTAAACGCATCATTAGCGCCAATCGTTCACGGCTATCTCAGTCGTCTTAGTGAGCAACTTAAAGGCTGTTCTTTACAGATTATGCAGTCCAGCGGAGAAACCATTGCAGCAAATAAGGCAGCTGAATTAGCTGTTCATCTGTTATTGTCTGGCCCGGCAGGTGGACTGATTGCAATTCAATTTTTAGGGCAACAAATCTCCGTCGAAAAAATTATTAGCTTCGATATGGGCGGAACATCCACCGATGTGGCGTTAATGGATGGAGCAATAAGCACAATCACAGAAGGACACATCGATCGCTTTCCGGTAGGAGTGCCCATGGTAGATATGCATACTATTGGTGCTGGTGGTGGTTCCATCGCCTACATCGATAGTGGCGGGATGTTGAAAGTTGGACCGCAGTCCGCAGGGGCTGATCCAGGTCCAGCCAGCTATGGAAAAAGCGGTGAATCTGCCACGGTAACAGACGCAAACCTCGTATTAGGTAGGTTGTTAGAAAGTTCGGAACTAGCTGATGGGTTGTCACTGGATCTCGGAAAAGCGCGTGATGCGATTGAAAGGTTAAGTGTGCCTCTGAATT
>DFQD01000230.1:0-9783 GCA_002377605.1 Gammaproteobacteria bacterium UBA3498
GGCGTACCGGAGTCTCGAGCTAGATAACCTCACGAAAGTAGAATCGCTCTACACCGATGATGTGTACTTTGAAGATCCATCACATGGCGTGCAGGGAAAAGCTGCATTGATTAAGTACTTTACCAATCAATTCCAAAACCTAAAGAACTGTTCTTTTAAATTTCATCAAACCATTACCAATGGTTCAGACATTTTTCTAGCCTGGACTATGTTTGTAAAACATCCACGCCTAAATGGTGGTGAAATGATTCGAGTTGAAGGAGCGAGCTATCTCAAAACTCGAAATGGTAAGATCTACTACCACCGCGACTACTTCGATCTAGGCGCACTGCTGTATGAACAACTGCCTTTATTAAGCCGCGTGGTTACAAAAATAAAGCAGCGGCTGGGTCAATGAACATTCTTATTACTGGCGCTAGTTCAGGTATCGGAAAACGATTAGCAATAGACTATTTAAAGACTGGGCATGTTGTTTATTGTTGTGGTCGAGATTTACGAGCTCTGAATCAAATCAAAGAACGGTTTCCCAATCTGGCAATAATTCTTAATTTTGATGTCTGTAGTTTGGATTCTTGCGCTGAATCCTTCACCTCTCTGAAACCTTTAGATTTAGTAATTCTCAATGCGGGAACTTGCGAATACATCGACGCAAGAAGTTTTGATGCGGCGCTCTACTCGCGAGTCATGCGCGTCAATGTTGAAGGCACCGCAAATTGCTTGCAATTCTTAATTCCCCAGATCAAGGAGGGAGGTTCGCTCGCCCTTATGGGCAGCAGCTCTAGTTTCTTGCCCTTGCCGAAGGCTGAGGCTTATGGGGCATCAAAGGCTGCAATTTATTATCTTGCCCAAACTCTTCGAATCAGTCTAAAACCGGCAAAGATTTGCGTTAGCTATATAGCCCCGGGTTTTGTTGAAACTCCCCTTACCGACCGTAATGACTTTCCTATGCCAATGCGCGTAGATGTATATTATGCTTCTGCTCAAATCCAAAAAGGATTGGAAAAGGGAAACTGGTTAATTCATTTTCCCAAAAATTTCACCTGGCTTCTCAAAGCAATAGGAGTTCTGCCAGCTCGCTTACAGCACTTTCTCATTGCAAAGGCCCTAGCATAGCACCCCTTAACTTGTTTCATGGAAAAACAACGTATCGCAATTATTGGCAGTGGAATTTCTGGATTAACCACAGCTTATCTACTACACAAATCTCACGAAATTACATTATTCGAAGCCAATGATTATATAGGCGGGCATACTCATACAGTCAAAGTCGCCCAAGGAGAGCAATCTTATGATATCGACACCGGCTTCATAGTTTGCAATGATCGAAATTACCCTAA
Organism: Gammaproteobacteria bacterium UBA3498; assembly: GCA_002377605.1. Classification (GTDB taxonomy): domain Bacteria; phylum Pseudomonadota; class Gammaproteobacteria; order Pseudomonadales; family Pseudohongiellaceae; genus UBA9145. The sequence continues at coordinate 1,338 of DFQD01000230.1, forward strand.
TTTTCTGAAGCTCATGGATAAACTCAACATTGCCATGCAGCCGACCGAAATGAGTTTTAGTGTTCGCAATAACCCTCTAGGTTTAGAATACAATGGACACAATTTAAATACTCTTTTCTCCCAGCGTCGAAATCTCCTACGTCCAAAATTTTATCGCTTGATTCGAGATATCTTGTATTTTAATAAGACAGCTAAAAAGGCAATAGAGGAAGGGGTCGCGGAGAATATAACTCTCGACACTTTTGTAACCCAACATTCATTAAGTGATATATTCAAAAACAACTATCTTTTGCCGATGGTTGCTGCCATCTGGTCATGCAGTCTGGAGCAAGCCGGCGAATTTCCGTTACTTTTTTTTCTAAAGTTCTTTCTTAATCATGGATTACTGGACATCAAAAACCGCCCACAATGGTACGTTCTAAAAGGAGGATCCAAAGCCTACATCGATCCTATGACCTCAAAGTTTAAAGACCGAACAAAGTTAAGCACACCAGTGTCTTCCGTTATCCGCAATGATTCCTCCATCGAAGTAAAGCATGCGTCCGGAACAGAAACCTTTGACCAGATAGTCTTCGCCTGTCACAGCGATCAAACGCTGAGACTTCTAAAAAATGCTAGCATTGAGGAAAAAGAGATCCTTGGTGAGCTGCGTTACCAACTAAATGATGTGATCTTGCATTCTGATGCGTCTCTCATGCCCAAAAATTCTCTTTCCTGGGCGAGCTGGAACTTTCTAGCTGGCGAACAAGAGCACAATGATCCACCATTGGTTACTTATTGCATGAATATTTTACAAGATATTGCCAGCGACCAACCTTTTCTTGTTTCACTAAATGCGCGACATAAAATCGACCCCGAGAAAATAATGGGTGAATACAACTATGCCCATCCTGTCTATTCAGTTGCGGGAATGAAAGCCCAATCCAGACGAAATGAAATATCTGGAATCGGGCGAATCCACTATTGCGGCGCTTATTGGTACAGCGGATTTCATGAAGACGGAGTTCGAAGCGCACTAGATATTGGCGAAAATTTTGGAGTCTACTTGTGATGTCGTCTAGCAAGAACTTTGAAAGCGCGATTTACGAAGGTTTCGTCCGACATCGACGCCACTCTCCGAGCAAGCATGAGTTTCGCTACCCAATATTCATGTTTCTTCTTAAGGCAGAAGAGATTCCGAAGGTATTACAATCTTTTTGGCAACTAGGAACTCGAGTTTTGAATTGGGCGCGCTTTAGAAGAAAAGACTACTTAGGCGAGCACGACGAGAATTTGAGCCAATCAGTAAAATCGAAAATTACCGAATTGCTCGGCAACAAAGATCGTCAATTAGATGGAGATGTTTATGTTCTCTGTCACCTGCGTTATTTCGGTTTATACTTTAGCCCCCTTAATATTTATTTTCTTAAGGACGATTCAAAATTTAGGTATGTCCTCGCAGAAGTTAGCAATACGCCTTGGAATGAGAAGCACTATTACTTACTAGATCCGGATGACTTAGCACCTCACCAGAAAACTTTCCATGTATCGCCTTTTATTCCTATGGATCAGACTTATAGATGGAGAATTAAGCCGCCTTTTTCAAATTCCAAACGATGTGTAATTCACATTGAGAGTACTCAAAACTGCAACAACACGAAACTATTCGATGCCACCCTCAATTTGAAAAGGAAACCATTAATCCAAAGAGAGCTTAACCGCGTATTGCTTAAAACGCCCATACAAACAGTAAGTATTGTGATGGGCATTTATTGGCAGGCAATAAAACTTTTTTTAAAACGAACCCCGTTTTACGGACACCCAAAAAAAAATAAGATCAAAATCGAAAAAGGTACTCTATGAGCCAGAAAGAATGGACTGTTGCAGATAGAGACTCGGAAGAAGTATTACCGAAATCAATTGAACTGCTCCGCAAAATGCTGATCCAAGTACTCAGCCGAGCTACTGAAGGACATTTTTTACTGCGAGAAAAAGGCCGAGTAATTGCCGAAGTCGGCGACAGGGATTCAAGCTTAAAAGCAGAAGCCGATGTGCTTGATTGGAGAGCTTATCGCCGCGCCTTGTTAGGGGGGAATACTGCCGCAGGCGAAGCATTTGTAGACGGATGGTGGACCTCTCCCGACATAACTCAAGTCACTCGTTTCTTTTCTCGAAATCTAGCAATGATGGATTATTGGGATAATCGATTTGGCTGGCTGTTAAAACCATTCAGTTTGTTTCGCGCAATTAGTCGGGCAAATACAAAAGCTCAAGCAAAAAAAAATATTCTTGCTCACTACGATTTAGGTAACGATCTTTACCAAACCTTTCTCGATTCAAGAATGCAATACAGCTCTGCCTTATACCACTCACCAAAAGATTCTTTACAGCAAGCACAGATAAATAAATTGACAAGAATTTGCGAGCAGCTAAAACTTAAAGAATCCGATCATCTTCTTGAAGTGGGCTCTGGATGGGGTGGATTAGCAGTTTTTGCTGCTAAAAATTATGGCTGTCGAGTAACAACGACGACTATTTCAGATGAACAATTTCGATATGCAACAAATGAAATAAAACGAGAAGGGTTAACTGATTGTATAAACTTGTTATCAGAAGACTACCGCCTATTAGAAGGGCAATACGACAAAATCGTTTCAGTCGAAATGATTGAGGCTGTGGGAAAGAAGTTCTTGCCAGGCTATTTCAACAAACTAAACGCTCTACTGAAACCAAACGGGCTATTACTTATTCAAGCGATAATTATCGCTGATCAACGATTTAAGGCATATTGCCGCGGTGAAGATTTTATTCAAAAACACATTTTCCCAGGCGGTTTCCTACCCTCATTGAGTCTAGTTACGAAGATCATTGCAAATTCAACAGAACTTGTTGTGCGAGACATTTTAGATATTGGTCTCGATTATGCGCAGACCCTTGCGCATTGGCATGCAAACTTTAAGAACCACCGCGCGAATCTAGAAAAGCTAGGTTATGACGAAAGATTCCAGAATCTCTGGTCCTATTATTTGGGTTATTGTGAAGGCGGATTTCTCGAGCGGCGGATAAGCGCGGCTCAAATTCTTGCTAGTAAGGCGCCACATATCTACTGAGTAGGCTCATAATGAAATTGCAAGCTGCCTTTTCTTCAAAACTTTGTAATATAATTTTTTTCAATTTAATGTGGGTAGGATTGGTCATAGGACGAGAATCTCTATTGGGGTTAACAGTGCCGATGGTTTTGATTTATTCGGCGATATTAGTTTTCATTGAGATCATTAAGATCCAACAGCTGTTGGTACCGGCTGCGCTTGGAATAACGATTGATTCAATCCTGACTGTATTTGGAATTTTTGATTTCGGCGACACGACTCTCTTAATTCCATTGTGGCTTGTTACACTTTGGATTGCCTTTTCAACCACCCTAACGCAATCGTTAAAATTTATTGGCAATAATTGGTTGGTCACTGTTACTTCGGGTGCAGTGGTGTTGCCTTTTAATTACGCAGTTGGAGAAAGATTGGGTGCTGTCACATTTACTGAAAACTATTTTCTAACCGTCTTCATTATTGGAATAATCTGGTCGGTGTGTCTTCCTCTACTATTTGCAACTACTGATGAAAGCTTTAAGAAAAAATTTGCAGCTTAGTCTGACGCTGCTGCTATCGCTATATGCTCCATTAAGTTTGGCAACTCTAACTGATGAACTTCAATTAGTAGGAGAAGCAAGACTTAATGTACTATTTTGGTCCATATATGACAGCTCGCTTTACACAACTACTGGGAGATACTTTGGTGTTGAGCCTAAGCTGACTCTGCGAATTCACTATCTTCGCAAAATTGAGAGCAGTAAATTGCTAGATCGAACGAGCGAAGAGTGGGAAAAACATTCAATTGTAGAACAAGATATTGAAACTTGGCTGGAGAAGCTTGCCTCAATCTTGCCTGATGTTGAAAAAGGAGAAACGCTAACACTGCAGGTTGAAGATAATCTTAGCAGCAGCTTCTATTTAAACGATGAGTTAATTGGCAATGTTGAAGACGCTGCCTTTACACAAGCGTTTCTCGCCATTTGGTTATCTGATAAAAGTAGTTATCCCAAGCAGCAAGCCCAACTGGTAGGTATACGGAATTAGGCCTTAGGGGATCCTAATCGATTAAACCAGACACTAATGATTTACCAACGCGCGCATCGTGGTCGAATCAAAAGACCAATTGACTCCATATAAGAATCTGCTAAATCTTCGACGGAAACGGTCCGGCCCTAGGCTTAATCCATTGAGCGACCCCTTTGACCACATTGGGGGCTATGTTTCGGTTTATTGAAGATTTTGTGAGTCTTTACTTACAGCTAGCACAAACAAATATCACAAAAAGATAACAGTTTGATTACACGACTAAGTAGGGTTTCAATGCTGCAAAGCGATATTCAATTTCTTCGATCTGTTGGGGGGTAAAACTGTACTCACCTCGTCGGGACTTCGTGTTTTTAAACACACCCCGCATTTGCATTACATAAAGGCGCACACCGGGTATCAAGCTGTCAAGGTTCGAGATTAGTAGTAATCTGGAATAACACTCTAACAGTGCTTCCTCGTCTCCTGCTAAATGGAGTTCCCACATTTTGGCGAAAACGTCAGCATACATTGCACCACCGGTCATAACCCCATCAGTGCCTATGCGCATCTCGTATAACCAACCTCTGCCAAAGGTTGCACCGAACACACTGCGAATCGGATCCGGTTGATACTTTTGCAGGGCAAGCATGCGCTCCTGAACACGACCATATTCTTCCTTTACATAGCCACACTGGGGTAGCTCTCGCGCCAAGTCCACTAGAAAGTCGACTGTTAACTCTATATCCGGTCCACCGCTGGTTTGAACGAAGATCGGCTTGTCGGTGACCTCGCAAAGTGCACGGTAGTAATTTCGAATGTCATTTAGAGTTGTCGCAGTTCTTGGCGGGATAGCAATCATGCCGTCTGGATTTAAGGACTCAGCCACTTCGGCATACTCCAACATCCCGTCGGTGTCATCCGCTTGTACACCAAGTACCAAAGCCATACTAGTACCTCGATTGGCTTCTGCCAGAGTTTGAAATCCCTTGATTCGTTCTTCTTTACTCAGGTATCTCTGTTCACTGGAGTTTTGCGGCCATACCAACCCCTGTACTCCACTCTTAGCACAGAAGGCAACTTCATTTGCTAAATCCTCATAGTCGACTTGGTCATCTTCAGTATAGGGGGTGCTCATGATCATGAAAGCGCCACGCATCATATTTTTAGGCTGAGCGAAAATGCTTGAGCAAGGCGATAACGTTATCGTACCCATTCCGGCGAGAACTTGTCGACGCGTAATCAGGGAATTGATTGCCATTGCTAGTACCTCGCTTGGGATAGGCTAGTTTATTCTGCTAGCGTAAACTTCTGCACGACGGGGGCCCCTATTTCTTTCACCTAGCGGCCAGTGGCGATCGCTCTTTTATTTCTAACTGGTATTCTTAATTCTCAACCTTAGGTGAACTATTTGAGCTGCTCAGAGCCTATGCTGAACTGCCCTGATTTTCAATAGCTTAGTGGCACGGCACTGTTTGTAACTTAGTTATTCAGGTGTTATTAGGGCGGCGAATTTAGGTAGAATTCCCTTTCCACTTTCTAAAGAGTCACTTGCTGACACGGGTAGTAGAACAAGAATGAATAATCGCCGATTTCTAGAAATTTCCATCCTGAGTGCAGCCCTATTCCTAGTTGGCTGCGATAACCAACAACAAACTTCTCAACCAGCCATTGAATCACCCGCTGTTGAGCCAGTCGCGGTTACCGCCAGCGATTCGCTATATCGAGCCGCCGGCCAGGGGACCACACCTGGTGATTGGGATGCTTATGGCGCCGACATAGGCAGTACAAAATATACACCTCTTGCTCAGATAAACGCGGATAACATAGATAACTTGGAAATCACATGGCGTCGCCCGGCCCTGGATGAGTATTACCTGAACATCAATCCGCAGCAGCGCTATTCCAATACATGGAATGCTGCGCCTGTTGTGAAGAATGGTGTTGCCTATGTAACTAATGGCGTCGGTTTAGTCGAGGCCTTCGATCCTGGCACTGGCGAAACAATCTGGTTGCAGGAACCTCCCGGTGGGGCAGAGGGTTTGCCTGGCGCTCCCACCCGTGGAGTTGCTTATTGGTCAGATGGTGACGATGAGCGCATCATCGTGCAGCGCGGGACTTACTTATATGCATTAAATGCGGATAACGGGGAGCTCTATCCAGACTTCGGTATAGAAGGCCGCGTTGATTTGCAGTTCATGCCTCCAGAATTTGAACGCTACCGTTGGGGCGGCGTTCCAATGGTAGTGCGTGACATCATTGTTCTCGGGCAATCAATGTCCGATACCTTCGATGCTAAAGAAGCTTATCGAGGTGATGTCCATGCATTCAACGTAAGAACTGGCGAACATTTATGGACCTTCCATACGATTCCACAAGAAGGGGAATTTGGAACTGACACATGGCAAGACCGATCCTGGTCTTACACCGGTCACGCGCCAGTCTGGGCATTATTTAGTGCGGATGAAGATCTTGGCATGGTCTATATGCCGATCTCATCCTCAACTAATGATATGTATGGTGGTCATCGGATTGGCGACAACTTATTCAGCCAGAGCATAGTTGCTGTCGACGTAGAAACCGGTGAGCGAATCTGGCATTTCCAAACTGTGCATCATGGTTTATGGGATTACGATCCACCCGCAGCACCAATTCTAATGGACATCACTGTTGACGGCCGCGAAATAAAAGCAGTAACACAATTAACCAAACAGGCTTTTGCTTTTGTCTTCGATCGTGAAACCGGCGAACCAGTGTGGGAAATTGAGGAACGCCCGGTTCCGCAATCAACTGTGCCAGGAGAGGTCACTTCCCCGACACAACCGTTCCCAACCAAGCCAGCACCATTCGACCGATTGGGAGCGACTGAAGATAATCTGATTGATTTCACACCCGAGCTCAGAGAAGAAGCACTAGAGATATTTAACCAATACGTAACTGGTCCAGTGTTTACTCCACCTTCGGTTGCGACAGAAGATGGTACTAAAGGAACCATTCAATTACCTGGTTCCCAAGGTGGTGCTGATGTGCAAGGCGCAGCATTCGATCCTGACTCTGGTTATCTTTATATTCCTTCCATCACTTCTCCGTTTGTTGCGGACATTCTTCCAGGCGATCTCGAAGAAACTAATTTGGCTTATACCAAAGGATCGCGACGCTGGATTGCAGGCCCCAGAGGTTTGCCATTGTTTAAACCACCTTATGGCCGCATTACTGCGATCGACATGAACACGGGCGAACATGTTTGGATGGTGGCTAATGGTGATGGTCCGAGAGATAATCCAGCAATTGCTCACCTGGACTTACCGCAGTTGGGTGTTCCCGGTCGCCCAGTTCCATTACTTACCGGATCTCTGCTGTTCATAGGCGAAGGATTTACAAATCTGCGTCCTGGTGGCCGAATTCCATTCGACATGCCAGTAGAAATTTCGACTAACAGTGGCGGGCCATGGTTTAGAGCCTACGACAAACAAACTGGTGAAATTGTTTGGGAAATAGAGCTGGAAGCCGGCACTACCAGCCCACCGATCAGTTACATGCACGAGGGTGAGCAATACATAACTGTTGCAGTCGGCGATCGCATGCATAGTCCTGAGATGCTTGCCTTTAAACTTCCAAGTGGAAATTAGCATTTGCGTGCTTAGGCGCTGAACAATCCAGCATGTGTCCAGCACTCAACCCTGCGCCGCAATTTTTAGATTAAAGACAGGAGTCTATCCGATGAAAAAAACATTATTAGCTTTTGGCTTTCTTGGCTTTGGTGTAATCACATCATTAACCACATACATTCTTGCGCAAACTCGTGCTCCTGAGGTTCCACCAATTGCGACGGATGTAACTGCAGAAGATATAGTTAAGTTTATAGATAACCTTCCCAAAGATAGAGTGAGTGACCGCCCGATTCGCACTGTTGAAGTTACTGGAGATTATCGCGTAGGCGTCTATGGGGTGCTTAGACCGAAAGAATTTCCAGGCGGTTCGAATTTACACCAGGTAACCACGACAGAGATCTATTACATGCTCAGTGGTTATGCCACATTAGTTACTGGCGGCACCATGACTGACGCGCGTCAGGAAAATGAAAACTGGGTAAGGGGTACTGCGATCGAAAACGGTGTTAGTCGTCGCGTTGTACCGGGTGATGTAATAATTATTCCTGGTCACACACCACACTGGTTTAGTGAATTGGAAACCGATCTTACCTATCTAATCTTCAGGCCGGATCCTGATAATCGAATTCCGCTAATTGATTAGTGTAAAAACCCCAGTTAAGCAAAGCTTAATGAGTAATGGCTGCTTGATGCGCAAAGTAATTTTTAAGTTAAAGCACTAAAGTCTAATTGTCATAAAAAAGG
>DFQD01000230.1:10109-20573 GCA_002377605.1 Gammaproteobacteria bacterium UBA3498
TGTTTAGTCCGACGGCTGCTTTACTGTTCTTAAGTAAGGCTTAACAGTGTTCCAGCCATCGGGAAACATTTCTTTAGCTTCTTCATCGGAAACAGCAGGAACAATAATGACGTCCTGTCCATGTTTCCAATTCACTGGCGTAGCAACTTTATGTTTGGCAGTAAGTTGCATGGAATCCAAAACTCGAAGAATTTCATCGAAGTTTCGCCCTGTAGTCATCGGATAGGTGAGCATCAGCTTAATTGTTTTATCTGGACCAATAATAAATACAGATCTGACTGTAGCATTAGTCGCTGCAGTTCTGCCTTCTGAAGTTCCTGGCTCATCAGCAGGAAGCATGTTGTAAAGCTTTGCCACAGCTAGATCACTATCACCAATCATAGGAAAGTTAACTGCATGGCCCTGGGTTTCTTCGATGTCTTTCGCCCATTCACTATGATTGTCTACAGGATCGACACTCAGACCAATTATCTTGCAATTACGCTTTGCGAACTCTTGTTCGAGCCCAGCCATGTATCCCAGTTCAGTAGTGCATACTGGAGTGAAGTCTTTTGGATGGGAAAACAATACTCCCCATTGATCACCTAACCATTCATGGAAGTCCAACTCACCATGAGTGGTTTGAGCAGTAAAATTTGGTGCAACGTCATTAATTCGTAGTGACATAGTCGTCTCCAAAGGTTAAACCGTTCCTCGCCTTCCATCAGGAGGGACCAGCAAGTGTACGCCGACTATTCTCAGCCAGCAACAGTAAAGCTGTCTTAATTTAATTACCCGGAAGGATTAGTTATTTAATACAATCGTAAACGAATGCGGGAGGCATATTTCGCAGAGTAAACTTAAGTTTAACATCACGAAAAATAGGTTTTACATCACCGTAATTGGCAAGGCTGTATTGGTATTGCAAGAAACGACCACCCTCTTTCAAATTCGAATCGACTTCTACCAAAATGTTTTGAACAATTTCGTCATCTATTAACGCTAGCGGTAAACTGGAAACAACATAGTCAACTTTTTCGAAGCCTAATTCATTAAGTATCTGACGAATTGAAGATGCACAGGCATTGTACACACGAAGTCTGGAATCTTTGACTCGAGCGAGTTGATTTACAAAATCGTTATTCACCTCCAAGCAAACAAGAACACAATCTTTATGCATACGCTTTAACAGCGATCGCGTTACAACACCGCTTCCAGGGCCGAGCTCAACAATACAACCGGCTCTCTCGAAATCAATCGGCGCCAGTAAGCGCCGAACGAGATTTTTCGAACTAGGCGTAATCGTCCCGGTTGTCTTGATGTTCTTTATAAGTTTGAACGAATCACTGAATTTAAATCGTGCTCTCATAATCTAAGCCACTCACCGATTTCAGTCCCTAAAAAAATATATACAGTTGCTAATGGTAATTGGCCTATCAGCAATGGGACGATCATTTTTCTATAGGGCATTTTCGCCACCCCTGCCACATAGCAAACTGCATCGGTTGGGACCAGAGGAAAAAATGCCCATCCTGCTATTACCCAAAATGCAAATTTACTATGCATTTTTTCCTTTAGAAACAAGATCTTATCCGGGTATTTCCCTTCTAGAAATTCATCGTAGTTCCCAAAAGAGGGGAGACTGTATACTAGGAAGGCACCAACCACAACTCCCATGGCTGAGATCAACCAAACCACTACCGGCATATCTGGAAATGAGATAGCACCTGCCAGTACAAATGGTGTGCTGGGAATCATCAATACTGCCCGAGTCATTGACACCAGCACATAGACTAGCATCGCCATGGCCCCTAGACCGTTTAGGAAGTTTGAGATCGACTCTCGACTTAGTATTTCAGGATTAAACAACAGCCAAATAAGAATAATAGCTACGGTAACTAGCCACATTGAGTTGATATGTTTATAGGGCATAAAAGATTGAGAAGGTAATCTCAAAAGTAATACCACTATTCAGCCGGCGATGGTTTGCTTTTATGCGCCAACGTATGAGCGTTCAGCTCCCAGTTCTGGCCATCAAAATCTACAATCCTCATCTTTGCTGGTGGTTCGTCCAGGCAGTTAACATTTACATCTACACCATCGGGATTCGATCTTGGAATGTAAAAAGGTTTTATACCGCAAGTTCTGCAGAAGAAGTGTTTAGCGATACCACTATTAAAAGTGTAAGTCGATAACTCCGACTCCCCATTCAATATTTTAAAGTTATCTTTTGGAACAATTAGATGCAAATAGCCTGACATCGCGCAAATTGAACAGTTGCAATTTTCAATTTCTGCATCTTCTTTTGCTTCTACTTGGAAATTTACTGCTCCACAATGACAACTTCCCTTAAACAACATACAAATGGTTACTCTTAACGATACTTGGATTCCTGGAATTAACTAGGACAATCGCCCCTTTCCAGTTTGGAATTAACTTGGCAACTGTATCACCCCCCTGAGCTTGTTCCAAGCCAGTGTTTCATGTGAAGATACCAGCATGTTACAACATCGATTTATCGATGCCGCCAAGGCGCACCCTGATAAACTAGCGATCGTAGATAGAACTACTGGTCGCGACTTGTCTTTTGGTCGAGCACTTCTCGCCGCACTTATTCTTGCACGTCGTTTTCGTAAACTCGAACGTGGACGTATAGGCATAATGTTGCCCACTTCAGCCGGTGGCGCTTTGGCTATTGTAGGAGCAATCTTCGCTGGCAGAACCCCAGTGATGATTAACTATTCAACCGGCGCAGCAAAAAATTGCCTCTATGCACAACAAACTTGCGACTTCAGGAAAATAATCACCGCCCGAGCATTATTAGAAAAGACCGGATGCAAAGAATTACCAGATATGATCTTTCTGGAGGACATTCTGGAAAACCTTTCTCGCTTCGAACAATTAAGCGCACTACTAAAATCCAAACTTCCTTCCTCTTGGTTGAAAAAACTCACAGGCTCTACTGATCTAGAAAGGCCTGCAGTAATTCTTTTTACTAGCGGAAGTGAAAAAGATCCCAAAGTCGTACAACTTACGCAAAGAAACCTTTTATCCAACATAGAGTCTTTTTCCAACATGATGGATATCTATGGCATGGATAACATTTTAGCAGTATTGCCTTACTTTCATGTGTTTGGTCTTACAATTAATTTGTGGACACCATTATGTTTAGGGATGAAGGCGATCACTTATTCTAATCCTTTAGAATTCAAGACGGTCGCAAAGATTATTAAGAATGATAAGCCTTCGTTATTAGTTGGCACCCCTCTTTTCCTTGAGGGTTATGCGCGTCAATCGAAACCTGGTGACTTTGAAAGCGTTGAATTGACCGTAAGCGGCGCTGACAAATGCCCTGATTCATTGCGAAAGCTTTATCGCGAGAAACATGGATTAGAAATATTTGAAGGTTATGGCACGACAGAAACATCTCCGGTGATTTCTGTTAACCCAAGAGATGCTAACCGGCCCGGCAGTATCGGCATCCCCATTCCAGGAACCGAAGTAAAGATAGAAAAGATTGATACTGGAGGAGAATGTCCGCGAGGAGAAACTGGCAAGATCATGGTCAAAGGTCAGGGAGTAATGCAGGGCTATCTAAACGATATTGAGGAAACCCATCTCCGCATCAAATCCGGTTGGTATGACACTGGTGACTTAGGATTATTAGATGAAGATGGCTATCTTTGGCACAAGGGTCGACTCAAGCGATTTATAAAGATTGGTGGCGAAATGATTTCGCTAGTTATGGTGGAGGAAACCTTGAACGCTGTAACCCCAGAAGAAATTGAATGCTGTGCAGTTGAGTTACCAGACGCCAAAAGAGGATCACGCATCGTTGCAGTAACAAACGCTGAAATAGACCAAACGGAAGTCATCAAGAAACTCACCGAAGAACTGCCGAATCTCGCTCTACCAAAAAAATATGTCATAGTTCATGAATTCCCCCGCATGGGTAGTGGAAAGACCGATTTCCGAGGTCTTACCAATATAGTTCGCGATCTCGATACTGCTGGCTAGATAACTAGCCCCAATTTTTCAATTGGTTAGAACTTTTTTACAGAAAGACTTGTGATTCGCGCTTACTGAACATGGAGAGCATAAATCGTAATCTTAAGAGAGAATTTCTCGTGTATTTAAATACAGCCGCCTTATTCCTATATACGTCCCAATCACTGTTAATACCAATCCGCCACTTAATAACAATATAACAACGATATCCCAAATAGGTCTCGACCCGTACCAGAAACCAAAGTCCAGACTATGAAAACCATTATAGAGCCATCTCTCCATTCGCCTCGAGGCGTTACTTTGAAAGACTACTTCGCTACTATTTAAATCAACATAAAGACTACTACCCACCGAATCATCGAAACGCACCCTTAAAACTGGCAATGGCTTGGAAGGCCCCCGCGCGGAGTTTCGGGAATAATAATAGCTATCATATTCTCGAAGAATATCTGCAGAATCGATTGAAGCGGCTTGGCTTTCACCTAGCTGCTCAATGATGTAGCCCGTATCGAATAAATCCTGCTTCGTTTCTAGATCATCAAGCCGGATAAGTTGCCGACCAAATCCCCAAGTTGAATCACTATCAGATTTAACAGCGCCTATATAATAATCTCCTTGCAAACGCTTAAATTCGATTTCTTTAAGCTCTGCTCCGGCTAAGGAGTCATAAATTTCGTTTTGAGTGGCTTGCTGATTCAATTTATCAAATCTTTGCAATTCGATATCCCCACCTTGCAGCAGGCTTCTATCAATCGTTAATCCCCGAGCGCGAGTCCATTCATATGGATCCATCGATAGTAGTCCACTAAACACCCAGGTTAGCGTTACCAATCCAAAACAAAGTCCAGTGATGTAATGCCAACGCAAGATTCCATTGTATGGAATTACCTTACTAAAGGAGAATGGTTTAGTACTGCGCAACTGGGTAAAGATCAGGACTATGCCAAGTGACGCAAGTATGGAACCAAGAGAAGATAACCAAATTACAACATCCGACCAGAGCGCAGTGTTTCTTCTCAGATCAACAAAATAAAGCCAATGAGGAATTGCACCTATCCAAGCAAGGAATCGATCCACAGAAGTTGTTACCAATATTACTTGTCCCCATCTCGGTGAGACATATACCTCTGTCCTTGCATCATCGACCACACGAAATTTTTCCAGTGGTAATTCCCCACGCAAGCCAATAGTCCATTGATCGATTTCTTCGATCCGCCCTATTCTCTCTATGGCGTTGTCCTCTGCTCCTGTGAAATCGCTAATAATCTGCCTAGAACTTATCATGGAGCTGGAAAGTATCGATCCATCGTCAGCAAAGACAATTCCCCCATTATTTTCTGAAAATTGATAGGCAGACCTTCCCATAACTGTAGTTAGTTTAGGAACTGAAGAGGCTCTGACTAGTTGCTGGGCCTGAGAAGGGGCTATTGAAATACTCTCAAGATCTAGATTAGGTAATCGAGTTAAGCGCTCATGTTCAGTTAGTGTTGGCATACCTCCGGTATATATAATTGCAAAACCAGAGGCAAACCAGAGAACGAAGACTAAGGCTAGTCCAATGCCTAAATAACGGTGAATCAGTATGACAAGTTTACGCATAGGATTGTTGGATTGCGTTGCTTGTTCTTATTTGATTTCTAAGTAAGAAAATTATCCTGTCTTTATGTTTCTTCAAATTAGTCGAATATTTCTAGTCTACCCCGTCATCAAATTCCTAACCGCAAATATAAGAGAAGCGATTAGCATGATTACGCTTGGGAGAAATGTAAGAGCATATCCTGCGCTTCGAGATTTCGGATCTGCCACGTAACTGCGCAGATAGAGAGACCTTCCAACAAGGTAAACTACTCCAAGTCCAGCAGAAATTTGTGCACTCCACAAATGAGCAGATAAAAAAATCGCCGGCAGAAATACAATAAGTTGCTCGGCAGTATTTTGCTGCACACGAAAATAGCGCTCAAAAGTCGGATCTCCACTTGTGGCTGGAGCAGGCACATTGTATTTGCCACGAGCTATTCCTACTAAAATTCCAAACGCGATATATTGCACTAAAGCAAGCACAACAACTATTGCTACTAAACTCATAGAATTTCCCCAAAATATGTATTCGTTAAACTTTTTTGACTTTTATTTTGTATTAAGTTGTCTAAATAATTTTTCAAATTTGTAATTTTTAGTTCGCCAAGATTAGTATCGGGATAACATTCATACATGCTCAGGTTCAGTATACCGCATGCTGCAAAAATAGACGAAAAAGAGGGTTATTTTCTTACATCTTTAAGTCGAATTTCATTGTTTTTGACGACATTTTACATACCACATCGCTTATAATCTCTCCTGGATCTTCTAAATACCTGTTCCGACATGGTTGAGCCTGTTTATAAGTGGAAATGACGTATGACTAAGAAAAAACAAGCTTCCTTCGATTTCGAAAAAGCCCTAGAAGAACTTGAAGAGCTAGTGTCTTCGATGGAAGACGGTGAACTAAGTTTAGAGGGTTCTTTGCAGGCTTTCGAGAAAGGCATCAAACTCACACGAGAATGCCAAGCCGCGCTCAAAAAAGCGGAACAAAAAGTTCAGGTACTCATCAATGAAAACGGTGATACCGAGGAAATGGAATTCGAAGGCGGCGAATAAGCATACACATGAGCGCGCAAAACCCCCAGTCATTGGATCAGTTTTTAATTCAATGTCAAAAGCGAGTCGAGTATTCTCTGGAAAAAACACTCTCTCGATCTATTCCCAGCAATAAACTAAAAAAGGCGATGCGTTATGCCTGTCTCGATGGTGGCAAACGTATCCGCCCAGTGCTTGTTTATGCCAGTGCCCAGGCCGTAGATGCGTCAATGAATGATGCAGACATGGCCGCCTGCGCAGTTGAACTTATTCACAGCTATTCACTGGTACATGATGACTTACCGGCAATGGATGATGATGATTTAAGAAGAGGCAAACCGAGTGTCCACAAGGCTTTTAATGAAGCTACTGCCATTCTTGTAGGAGATGCACTGCAAGCACTCGCATTTCAATGTTTGGCTGAACAGAACAACGCACTCTCAGCAGAAACTAAATTACTCATGACGACTATGTTGGCAGAAGCAGCTGGAGCTTTCGGAATGACCGCTGGTCAGACATTAGATCTTGAAGCAAGCGGTACTCGCGTGGAATTGAATGAACTGGAAACTTTACATCGCCTAAAAACCGGCTCGTTGATTAAGGCCAGTGTGAGAATGGGGGCGCTATGTAATCCGCAATGTAGTGAAGCGCAGTTATGTGCTCTAGAGCAATATGCTGACAATATAGGGCTCGCATTTCAGGTGCAGGACGACATTCTGGATGAAATTGGCGACACCGATACACTCGGTAAGCCACAAGGCTCAGATAGAGCTCAGACTAAACCCACCTATGTCAGTTTGCTGGGCCTGGGTAACGCTAAAACTAAAGCGGCTGAACTAGCCAATAATGCCATCCTAGCAATCGAAGGAATTTCTACATCTGCTAATAGTCTGCGGGATTTAGCAAACTATATTGTGAACCGAATTCATTGATTGACGGGAGCTGCAGGCTGATTTACTGTACGCGGCCTGTTGCCCGATTAATTTAAAAACTGGCACAGCTAGAGTTGAAATACACTGATGTTAGACGAAATTCCATTAACGCGACCGGATATCCCTCTATTAGACCAGATCCAAAGCCCCGCAGATCTTAAAGAACTTGAAATAGACCAGCTAGAGGCCCTCGCGGAAGAGCTGCGGTTATTTCTGCTTTATTCTGTTGGTCAGACTGGTGGACATTTTGGCGCCGGACTGGGGGTCGTCGAACTCACTATTGCCTTGCATTACGTATTTAACACACCTAAAGATCGCCTTATTTGGGACGTTGGCCACCAGGCCTATCCCCACAAGATTTTAACTGGCCGGCGTGAAGAAATGCTTACAATGCGTCAGGCTGGGGGTCTTGCCGCTTTTCCTAATCGTGAGGAGAGTGAATATGACCAATTTGGTGTGGGTCATTCCAGTACTTCAATCAGTGCAATTCTCGGAATGACGATTGCCGCTCGTATGCAGAATCAAGATCGCCATAACATCGCTGTGATAGGTGACGGCGCCATGACGGCAGGCATGGCCTTCGAAGCTTTAAATCACGCCGGGCATTTAGATGACAATGTTTTGGTCATCCTTAACGATAACAATATGTCTATCTCCAACAACATTGGCGGCTTATCCAGTTACTTTGCTCGCATGTGGGCAAGCAAGCCCTACAATTTTTTACGCACAGGATCAAAAAGAGTCCTCGCTAAAATTCCTAAGGCCCTAAGTACAGCTCACCGAGCAGAAGAATACATGAAAGGTATGGTTTCTCCAGGGACGTTGTTTGAAGAAATCGGTTTTAATTACATCGGCCTAATTGACGGGCACGATGTAACGGGCTTGGTGGAAATTCTTAAAAACATTAAAACGCTGCGCGGTCCGCAACTACTGCATATAGTTACCCAAAAAGGCAAAGGGTACTCCAAATCTGAAAACGATCCATTCGGTATGCATGCCTTGGGTAAGATTGAAGCTAATGCCAGTGAAACGGAGGCGAAAATTACTCCAGCTAACGCTATCCCGACTTACTCGCAAGTATTTGGATCATGGATCTGTGACTTAGCCGCAATTGATGACAAAGTGGTCGGAATTACCCCCGCTATGGGTGAAGGCTCTGGTATGAAAAAGTTTGCCCAACAATACCCAGAGAAATTTCATGACGTCGCCATAGCTGAACAGCATGCTGTTACTTTTGCCGCGGGAATGGCCTGCGATGGAATTAAACCAATCGTCGCCATTTATTCAACCTTTCTGCAACGAGCCTATGATCAGTTGATTCACGATGTGGCACTACAGAATTTGAATGTTTTGTTCGCGGTAGACAGAGCTGGTTTGGTGGGCGAAGATGGACCAACCCATGCAGGTAGTTTCGATCTGACTTATCTGCGTTGCATTCCGAATATGTTAGTGATGGCCCCTAGTGATGAGAATGAAACCTATAAGTTACTTTCCACTGGTTACGCTTACAACGGACCCGCAGCCGTGCGCTATCCGAGAGGTAAAGGGCCTGGCGTAACAATTGAGAAGCATCTGAAAGCAGTTGAAATCGGTAAGGGCGTAATTCGGAGAAAAGGTCGTTCAATCGTCATCCTGGCGTTTGGCAGTATGGTTATACCGGCACTGGAATGTGCTGACAGAATTAATGCAACAGTTGCGGACATGCGCTTCGTTAAACCTATAGACGAAGAATTGATTGGGGACATGGCAACTTCACATCAGTTGATTGTAACTATCGAAGAAAACACAGTGATGGGTGGTGCTGGTTCGGCAGTTAATGAATTTTTACTCAGCGCAAACTATCAAATCCCAATTCTAAATCTTGGACTACCGGACAAATTTCTTGAACATGGCAAAGTTACAGAGATGCTATCCAATGTCGATCTCGATGCTGGAAGCATAACCAATGCGATCAAGAAGAAGTTAAAAGATTGTAAAATTCAATCTGAAGCAATCTGAACACAACCACTGCTTTCTTTCTTGATTGACTGATTCCAGTTTGACGCATAAACTCATTGCCGTTCCTTTCAGGAATATAAACATTAGGCGTAATTCATTCTACTAACACAATGACTTGAAATTACTGGGAAGTTGGTGCGATTCCAACACTGCCCCCGCAACGGTGATTCGAATCTAGAATTCGGTAAGTCCGATACCAAAACTAATGTTTGCTACATATTGATGCAGCGGAGGGCTACATCAGTGGTAGAGCTAATCTTCTTAACTCTTCTACTTTTCCCCCCACATCATTCATGTAGTCATGATCAATCGCTCTATATCATGACTGGATAAAACGCAGCTATTGAAAATAGGAAGACTAAATGTCAAACGATAAAGAGAGAAATACGCGCCATAAGAAGGCGATGCAACGGAAAAAAGAGCATGTCGATAAACGCATCGCTGAAGCGACTGAAGATAAAGGACTATTAGTAGTCCTAACCGGAAATGGCAAAGGTAAAAGTTCTTCTGCCTTTGGAATGCTGGCGCGAAGTGTCGGTCATGGTCTTCGCTGTGGCGTGGTCCAATTTATCAAAGGATTATGGGATTGCGGTGAACAGAAATTATTTGAACAGAATCCTCTCGTTGAGTTTCATGTTATGAAAACCGGTTTTACTTGGGAAACCCAAGATCGGGAAAAGGATATAGCGGCTGCCGAAAAGACTTGGGAAAAAGCTGCAGCAATATTGGTTAACGAACAAATCAACCTGGTCATACTTGATGAACTCACCTACATGCTCACTTATGGCTATTTAGATAAAGATATGGTGCTTAAAGCGCTGAAGAATAGACCAGCTAACCAGCATATAGTGATAACCGGCCGAAATGCTTCCAAAGAATTAGTAAAGCTAGCGGACACCGTAAGCGAAGTTGCAGATATCAAACATGCCTT
>DFQD01000230.1:20981-34873 GCA_002377605.1 Gammaproteobacteria bacterium UBA3498
GAGCGTTTGCTGCTATTGAGTTAACTGATGATGATGATTTTGTCGTTCGCCTTGATCGCCCTGCTTCACGAATAATTAGTCTCGCTCCTTCTTTAACAGAATTGGTCTTCGCCGCAGGGGCTGGCGAGAAACTCGTCGGCGTAGTTGAGTATAGTGATTTCCCGCCAGAAGTTACTGCCCTGCCGATAGTGGGTCGCTATGATCTATTAGACCTGGAACGAATTCTTGAATTAGAGCCCGATTTGATAGTTGCATGGCAAAGCGGCAATCCACGGGCCTCGGTTGCTAGATTAAGAGAGCTCGGCCTTACGATTTACACGGCTGAACCAAAAAAACTCGAAACAATAGCTGCACATATTAAAAAACTCTCAATGTTGGCCGGAACAGAATCTGAAGCAGCCGGCGCGATAGAATTATTTGAAAAAACTTATGAAAAATTGCGTAATCAATTCAGCTATAAATCGTCAGTGAGAACTTTCTATCAAATTTGGGATGTGCCATTGATGACTTCTGGTGGTAATGAACTTATTAATGACATCATCAATTTGTGTGGCGGCCAAAATATCTTTTCAGATCTTAAGTTGCTTGCGCCAAAAGTCAGTATTGAGGCGGTACTTGTTCGAAATCCAGAAGTAATTATCGCCAGCGGCATGGATATAGATCGACCAGAATGGCTTGATGATTGGAAACAGTGGCCAGGTCTTACCGCAGTGCAAAAGGATAATTTGTATTTCATTCCACCTGAATTGCTACAGCGACATACACCCCGGGCATTGTTAGGTGCGCAACAAATGTGTGAACATATCGATCGTGCCCGTCAAACCTTGTAAATAATTATTCTGCGCTTGCACCGTGTTCTGCTCCATTATGCAGAATTAAACTGGCATTGGTTTTTCCATCCTGCATAACAAGCTTAACACGACTGAAACAGGCAAAAGGAATGTGTAAGGGATAGCTTCGATTAAAGGGCATACCTAGCACAAAAGGCAACACCACTCGTAAAACTCCTCCATGCGTTACTACTAATACATGGCTACCATCATCTTTCGAACTAAGTTCTTCTAAAGCACTTAATACCCTGTCTTTGAAATCTAAATAGTTCTCACCGTTAGGAGGCGCCAATGCCGATAAATCCTCCCGAAATTTTTTAAACTGGTCAGCAGCTATTTCTCGCCACTCGCTAACTAGCATGCCATCCCAATCACCATAGTCAATTTCCTGCCACTGATCCGCCACAGTGATCGGTATCTTTATATTTGCCGCCACTTGTTCAGCAAATTCCCGACAGCGTTTTAAAGGTGAACTTATTATCTCTGACCAATTCGGTGTAATTTCACCGGGAGCATGTTGTGATGATAGTCCGGTCGCTTTCTGCATTTGAGTCCAGCCTCGAGCTGTTAATGCAGGATCTACTCTGCCACGAAGTATGTCTCCACCATGAGTCTCTCCATGTCGAATAAAATCAACAGTAATTGTTTTGATTGAGGCAGACACAGTAAATAGTGCTACTTCATATGACCGAGTTTATCGACCTTTACGGCCAGATAACTTTTATTATGAGGATTGGCTTCTGTGTGCAAAGGAACGATTTCAGAAACTTCGATACCCATATCTTTTAGCGCATCAATCTTACGGGGGTTATTAGTCATCAATTGCAGCTTGGTGATTTGAAAATGATCAAACATCGGTTTGCAAATTTGGTATTCACGGCTATCAGGGTCGAAACCTAACTGAACATTGGCTTCCACAGTGTCTGCTCCGGAATCCTGTAGAGAATAAGCCTTAATTTTATTTAATAGTCCGATTCCTCTTCCTTCCTGACGCAAATACAGAATAATTCCGCGACCAGCTTTGCTGACACTTTCCATTGCTGCTTGTAATTGTGGGCCGCAATCACAGCGTAAGCTAAACAAACAATCACCCGTCAGGCATTCCGAATGAATTCGACACAGCATAGGCTTATCATCGCCTATGTCGCCATAAGTCAAGGCGACATGCTCCTTGCCGGTTTCATGCTCTTCAAAACCATGAATGGTGAATTGTCCCCAGCGGGTGGGAAGTGCGGCAGATGCTACAAATTCAACGGACAAACTACTTTCCTCGGCTTCAATACCCCTTGTAGCCGCAAGCTAAACAAACAAAACTACCAGGGCCTGGATACACAGGGTGGCCATTATACCTGCTAATACGTCATCAAGCATGATTCCGATCCCTCCATGTATATGTTTATCTACTACCCTGATTGGCCAGGGTTTAAGTATGTCGAGAGCACGAAAAATACCGAAGCCAAGTAAGATCCAAACCCAGCCAGTTGGTGCCAGAAACATTGTAATCCAGTAACCCACCATTTCATCCCAGACAACACCACCATGGTCGTGAATCTCTAATTCCTCTGAAGATTTTCCGCATATCCATATTCCTAATCCGAAACTCACTAATACCACTGCACTATAAATCCACCAGTTGGTATGTACTAAGAGCATGTAGATTGGGACTGCTACAAGCGTCCCAACAGTCCCAGGAGCCTTTGGGGCCAGCCCCGCACCAAAACCAAAAGCGAAAAAAAGGACTGGACTTGTAAAAACTTTTTCCCTGAGATCAGACACTTTGCATCAATCCTTAAAATGACTGTAGGCGTTACTTTGTAACGCGATCTCCTCATTCGATTCAGATATACACACTATCTCTGGATTCTCCGTAATTTCTCCGATACAGCTTACCCTGGTTCCCGATTCTTTTGCTGCAGCCAGGAATGCTCTTCGATTGTGCGGTGATACTGTGACGCAAAGCTCATAGTCATCACCACCATAAAGTGCGGCGCGCAACAGATTCTCTGAAGATACACAGCAACTCGCTGAATCAGAAGTTGGGATATCTGCAGTATTAAAAGTGGCTCCAACATTACTCTTTTCACAAATGTGGCCAAGGTCACCAACTAGCCCATCAGAAATATCTATAGCGCTTGTGATAAAGGAAGCGCATTGCAGGGCAAATTCTATTCTAGGCTCTGGCTGAAAGTAAGCCGCATCAAAATAAGACGTACACTTTGCAGCAGGCTGATCTTTTTCTAACTGGAATGAGTCACCAAGATGAGAAGGCAAACCCATACTGGCCAAAGCTATGGCTCCGTCGCCTAGGCAACCCGTAACAAAAATTAAGTCACCTGCTTTAGCGCCATATCTAAATAAAGCATTGCCAGATTTGGTAGTTCCATGAACTTGAATTGCAATAGTTGTCGGCCCTTTGCTTAGATCTCCTCCAACAAGTGCAATATTGAATCGTTTCGCAACCTTCGCTAGACCCTGACTAAATTGTAGGAGCCAAGGTTCCGAAACTTCCGCTAATACTAACCCCAGTGTGAAACAGAGCGGCTTGGCTCCCATTGCTGCTAAATCACTTAGATTCACTGTCAGCGCTCTGCTGGCGATTTTCTTTGGGTCAGCATTCGCAGGGTAATGTATTGATTCAACCAGAACATCGGTTGATATTACTAAATGATCTTCAACACCGAGATTTAGAAGAGCACCATCGTCACCTATACCTACTAATACTTCCTCTCGACTTAGCGTGAACTCCGCTAAGTCAAAGTATTTTTTAATAATCTCAAATTCGGAAAGACTCATAACGAGTTATCAACTGAAATTTATAAGGTTACTTAGCTGACAATTCAATAGGACGTAATTCGGCGACTATTTTGTCAAGTACACCATTTATATACTTATGGCTATCGGTCGCTCCAAAAACCTTTGCTAACTCAATGCATTCGTTAATTACAACTTTGTAAGGTACATCGATACGATGAGCGAGCTCAAATGTACCTAAATAAAGTAAAGCCTTCTCGATTGGATCAAGCGCATCTGGCTTGCGATCCAGAACTGGAATAAGGTGTTCGTCTAAGTCATCAACAATTTTAGGTATTTCGATAAACACTTCATCGAAGTAATCCCAATCGAAATTACCTTCGTTTTCTTCATGGAATTGCTGAGCAATTAATCTTGGGTTAGTTTCCGCTAATAACCATTGATATAGAGCCTGCAATATAAGCTGACGGGCTTTGCGGCGTTGTGCTAAAGGGATTTTTTTCCGAGAACTGCGATTAGATTTTTTCGTCGTCGCAGCATTATTGGCCGTCACTTAACTCTCCAATTGGCGAGTTAAGGAAAGCATTTCGATGGCTGTTAGTGCAGCTTCTGCACCTTTATTCCCGGCTTTGGTTCCGGCACGCTCTATTGCCTGCTCGATGGTATCTACGGTTAGCACACCAAAGGCTACAGAAATGCCACTGTTAAGACTTACCTGACTTAAGCCCTTTACGCATTCGCCCGCAACGTATTCGAAATGTGGCGTGCCACCGCGAATCACAGCACCAAGGGCAATGACAGCATCATAGGAATCACTCTCTGTCATTTTCTTAACAATTAATGGAAGTTCATAAGAACCAGGGACTTTTACGATAGTTATATCACGATCTTGTACACCATGCTTGCGCAGCGCATCCAAAGCCCCATCGAGTAAGCGGTCGACTATAAAACTATTAAAACGCGCAACGGCAATTCCATACCTAGCGGTTGCGTTTGTATAATTACCTTCAATGGTTTTAATCGTACTCATACTATTGTCCTGGCAATAAGTGTTTTATCTCTTGCCCCACTGTTACTTTTTAAATTTAACAAATTCTTCGACTTCCAAATCGAATCCGGAGATCGCATTAAATCGAGCCGGGTAGCTTAACAAGCGCATCTTGCCAACGCCAATATCTCTTAAGATTTGGGATCCCGTTCCTATGGTCAAATCGTTACGGGGAACACTGGAAGGCGCGGCTTTAGGGTGTTTAGCCAAAGCCGATGCTAGATTATTCTCCAAGCTCTGCCCATAGTCATTTCCTGATAGTAACACGGCCACGCCAGTACCTTCTTTACTGATCTGTTCCAATGCACTACTAAATGACCAACTGGTTCGATCTACGTTAAAAGTTTCACATACATCTCTTAAAGTGTTTGGTATATGAACCCTCACTAAAACAGGCTCATCATTTTTTATGTCACCTTTAACGTAAGCAAGGTGCAAACTTCCGCTTATAGAATCTTTATAAGTATGTACAATAAATTCGCCGTATTGTGTTTGTAGATGATTTTTTTCTGTTCGCGTAACTGTACGTTCGTTGGCAATTCGATAGTGAATTAGATCGACAATGGTTCCAATTTTAATACCATGTTTTTTCGCGAATACTTCGAGATCTTGGCGGCGCGCCATCGAACCATCTTCATTCATAATTTCAACGATCGCAGCCGCAGGTAAATGTCCCGCGAGTCGAGCTAGATCACATCCTGCTTCAGTATGTCCAGCTCTGCGGAGCACGCCACCTGGCTGTGCCATAATTGGAAAGATGTGTCCTGGTTGAATAATGTCTCCAGGATCACTATCTCTTGATACCGCAACTTGAATAGTCCGAGCTCTATCAGCAGCAGAGATACCTGTAGTTACTCCAGTTGCTGCTTCTATAGAAACAGTAAAGTTAGTGTTATAAGGCGTATCGTTTTTATTAACCATTAAAGGCAAATTCAAAAATTCGCAGCGCTCTTTCTCCAAAGTTAGACAGATTAGTCCTCTGGCATTTGTTGCCATAAAGTTTATGTCTTCCGTGCGTACACACTCGGCCGCAATAATAAGATCTCCTTCATTTTCTCTATCTTCATCATCCATCAAGATAACCATCTTACCTTGACGGATATCGTAGATAATTTCCTCTATTGAATTAAGTTCCATGGCCACTGCTGAATTAATCGAAACCGTGTGCTTTCAAAAATTGTCTATCTAAAAGTTTTGGAATCGCCGCTTCGTCTCCCCGCATTAGACGCTCTAAGTAGCGAGCCACTAAGTCAACTTCGAGATTCACTTTTTGATTGATTTGATAATTCCCAATAATTGTCGCTATTTGGGTATGAGGAATAACGTTTATCATAAATTGATTCGCATTTACTTCATTAACCGTAAGACTCGCGCCATCTATACATATAGAGCCTTTAGCAGCTATATATTTTGTTAACTCATTAGGAGCTGAAAATACAAGCCTTAAACTTTGCCCTTCAGGTTGCGAACTAACTAATATACCGACACCATCGACATGGCCGCTAACTATGTGCCCACCGAATCTGCTAGTTGCAAGCATAGCCTTTTCCAGATTTACTTTCGCTCCTTCTCCAAGCTCACCTAGTACCGTACAGCGCATCGATTCGTTAGATACATCTGCTGCAAAACTTTGCTCATCTCTTTCAACCACAGTTAAACAACAGCCATTAACCGCTATGCTATCGCCAACAGAAACATCGGTTAGCTCTAAGCCAAGAGAGTTAATAGTCAGGCGCCATTCCTCCTGAATCTTTTCAAGATTCTTAATGATGCCTATTGCTTCTATTATTCCAGTGAACATGATTTAACTTTCTAATTCGGTTTGGACAAAACTGCCTTAATATCCTTGCCAATTTCGGCAACTTCCTTAATCTCCAATTGCGTCGCTTGTGCTAACGAAGATAATCCCGAGATTTCAAGAAGAGGTTTAGCATCGCTACCAAGAATCTTCGGGGCGACATATACAATTAGCTCATCTACTAAATTCTTTTCGATGAAGCTGCCGCTTAGTGTGGGTCCGGCTTCGACAAGCACATCATTGCAGGCAAATTTGGAGGCCAGCGATTCTAACACAGATTCTAGGTCGACTCCTTTCTCTTCCTGAGCGATTTGAACGATTTCTACGTTGTCTCCAAGGTTATTTGGATGATTGCCGCTACTCGCAGTGAATATTTTCACTTGTCCAGTAGCCGCCAAAATTCTAGCAGTGCCAGGTGTCTGTAATTGACTATCAAGAATGACGCGCATGGGTTGTTGTGCCAGGCAGTCCTGATTTAGATTTAGTTCTTCCTCGTCTAATGAAAGATCTTCTGTTCTAACATTTAAGGTTGGATCGTCATCGATTACTGTATTGACACCAGTTAAGATCACGCTGCTGCTCGCGCGAATTCTTTGCACATCCGAGCGTGCTATAGAACTTGTAATCCATTTACTCTCGCCACTTGCTAGCGCAGTTCTGCCATCTAGACTCATAGCTAGTTTTAAGCGTACAAAAGGTAGCCCAAGGGTGTGACGTTTGAAATAACCTCTATTTAAATCTTGTGCCTGGGCTTCAAATTCGGGCAAATGGAAAACTTCGATGCCAGCATCTTCCAGCTGTTTCACCCCACTGCCAGAAACCCTTGCATCTGGATCAAGTCCAGCTATGACTACCTTACTTAATCCTGCTTCTATTAGCGCCTGACTGCAAGGACCTGTGCGACCGGTAAAAGAACATGGCTCTAGTGATACAAACGCTATACCGTCTTGCGCGAGTTCGCCGGCCTTTTCGATCGCCATTACCTCAGCATGTGCAAGTCCAGCAGCGGCGTGCCAACCTTCGGAAACGATTTCTCCTCCATTTACTATGACGCAGCCTACTCTTGGATTTGGAGTCGCGGACAATACGATTCCAGCCAAATCTATCGCTCGGCGCATATAGACTGGCCATTCAAGAATCGATTTATCTTTCTGCAAATTTTCCAGAGTCTTCATAACAAAAACTCTTTGTCTCCATCACCGGATTCATAGGGTAGCGACCAAATCCAGCCAAATCGCTTAAGGGCTGACGATTCTATCAGAATTGAGGGTATTTAGTGGACTAACTAGGGCTGTCTTTTGAGAGTCTGTCAATCTCTTCTCTAAACTCATTGAGGTCTTTAAAGCTGCGGTAGACAGAGGCAAAACGGACAAATGCCACTTCATCGAGATTGCGCAATTCCTTCATGACTTGCTCGCCCACATTACGGGAATGAATCTCTCTTTCCCCGGTAGATCGAAGATTTGCTTTGATACGATTAACCGCTTCTTCGACTTTTTCTATGCTCACTGGCCGTTTTTCTAATGCTTTTGATAATCCTGCGAAAAGCTTGTCTTCATTAAATGGTTCGCGAATTCCATCTTGTTTAATGATTCGCGGCATGACTAGTTCAGCAGATTCGTAAGTTGTGAACCGCTCTTCACATGTAATGCACTCACGCCGTCTGCGAACATGATTACCCTCAGACACTAAACGAGAATCTATAACCTTGGTGTCAACTGCACCACAAAAAGGGCAATGCATAAAAATCCTTAAGTGTTTGCTGCTGTATTAAAATTATTATTGATATACAGGAAATCGAGAACAAAGCTCAATTACTTTAGCTTTTACTTCCACAATCTTATCTTCACTATTAATGTCTTCCAAGATGTCACACATCCAAGATGTTAGATTATTCACTTCTAAGTGCTTAAATCCTCTCGTAGTAATAGCTGGTGATCCTATTCGCAGTCCACTGGTTACAAATGGAGGATTGGGATCATTGGGTACTGCATTTTTATTAACTGTAATGTTGGCACAACCTAATGCGGCATCTGCATCCTTCCCCGTAATGCCTTGTTTGACTAAGCTAAGCAAAAACAAATGATCATCAGTTCCATTAGAAACAACATCGAATCCCCTATCGATAAATACCTTTGCCATCTCCCTTGCATTTTCCACTGTTTGTTTTTGGTAGCTAACGAATTCTTCACTCATTGCTTCTTTTAAGCAAACTGCTTTTGCCGCAATCACGTGCATAAGAGGTCCACCCTGACTTTCTGGAAATACAGCAAAATTCAATTTCTTTTCCAGTTCGGGATTGGCTCGGGCCAAGATCAAACCTCCTCTTGGTCCACGCAAGGTTTTATGAGTAGTTGTAGTTGTAACATCGGCAATATTTACTGGGCTAGGGTATACACCCGCAGCGATTAATCCAGACACATGCGCCATATCTACCAGCAAATAGGCACCAACACTGTCTGCTATTTCTCTGAATTTCTGCCAATCAATGACTCTTGAATAGGCTGAGAATCCAGCAACAATCAATTTGGGTTTATGCTCCTGTGCCAGATCGTTTACCTGATCATAATCGATCTCACCGGTTTCGCTGTTCAAGCCGTATTGAACCGACTTATATATTCTTCCAGAAAAACTCACAGTGGCGCCGTGTGTCAAATGCCCCCCGTCAGCCAGACTCATACCCAGCAGGATATCACCCGGTTGCAACAGCGCCATGTAAGCCGCAACATTTGCCCCTGAACCAGAATGGGGTTGCACATTGGCAAAGTCAGCCTGGAATAATTCTTTGGCTCGAGCGATTGCCAATTCCTCCACTACATCGACATTTTCGCAGCCACCGTAGTAGCGTTTTCCTGGGTAACCCTCTGCGTATTTATTAGTTAGAACCGAACCCTGCGCCTCCATAACAAGTGGGCTGGTGTGATTTTCTGATGCAATCAGTTCGATATGTTCTTCCTGACGTGTCTTTTCTGCTTCGATAGCTGCGCTAATTTCTGGATCAAATTCCGATAGGCTGGTATCGCTTTTGAACATTAACTACTCCATTGACTGAGGCGGGCATTTTTGAAGGCGCTATTCTACCCGATGACTCTTGGATGAGCATCAAGATATTGGGGTTTTATCCCGGATTTTTTATAAGAAACACGATATATCGTATGCAATAATACGGCCTTCGTTTTTCAGGTCTAATTGGAGTAAAGAATGTCGCAGTTTGTTTACACGATGCAGCGTGTTGGCAAGGTAGTACCCCCTAAACGAGAAATTCTCAAGGACATCTCACTTTCTTTTTTCCCGGGAGCAAAGATTGGTGTCTTAGGATTAAATGGAGCAGGTAAGTCGACTCTCCTACGCATAATGGCCGGCAGAGATAAAGAAATTAACGGTGAAGCTCGCCCACAACCTGGAATAAATATCGGTTACTTGCCGCAAGAGCCAGAACTTGATGAATCTAAAGATGTACGTGGCAATGTGCAAGACGGAATAAAAGACATCATAGATTTGGTTGAGAAATTCAATGCCATAAGCGATAAGTTTGCAGAACCCATGGAAGAGGAAGAGATGAATGCACTACTGCAAAGACAGGGAGAGCTCCAAAATGCCATAGACTCTGTCGATGGTTGGCAGATCGAAAGAACATTGGAAATTGCCGCGGATGCTTTACGGCTTCCGGCCTGGGAAGAATCGGTAAGTCATTTGTCTGGTGGGGAAAAACGTCGCGTTGCCTTGTGTCGATTGCTCCTTTCCAAACCGGATATGTTGCTACTGGATGAACCAACCAACCACCTCGATGCTGAAAGTGTTGCCTGGTTGGAGCGATTTCTGCAGGAGTATCCTGGCACCGTCGTTGCAATCACCCACGACCGTTACTTTCTCGACAATGCTGCAGGCTGGATACTTGAGTTAGACCGAGGCCATGGCATTCCTTATGAAGGTAACTACAGCGCCTGGTTAGAAGCTAAAGAAAAACGTCTTGCTGTTGAAGAGAAACAACATGCCTCCCACGAACGTACGATCAAATCCGAACTTGAGTGGGTGCGGGCAAATCCCAAAGGCAGACAGTCGAAGAGCAAGGCTCGCATAGCTCGCTTCGAAGAATTAAATTCCCAGGACTTCCAAAAACGCAGAGAAACCCAAGAACTCTATATTCCACCAGGCCCACGCTTGGGTGATAAAGTGTTAGAAGTGAACAAGCTCTGCAAGGGGTTTGGGGACAAGACCTTAATCGATGACTTATGCTTCACCGTACCCAAAGGAAGTATCCTCGGTATTGTCGGTGGAAATGGCGCAGGAAAGACGACTTTCCTGCGCATGTTGGTTGGAACAGAGCAACCAGATTCTGGCAGCATCGATCTCGGTGAAACTGTTGATCTTGCGTATGTCGATCAAGGTAGGGACGAACTAAACGGTGAGAACACAGTCTGGCAGGAAATATCAAATGAGCAGGATATTATTCAAATTGGTAAATATGAAATCTCCTCGCGGGCCTATGCCAGTCGCTTTAATTTTCGTGGCGGTGATCAACAAAAACATGTAAAAGATCTATCCGGTGGCGAACGCAACAGACTGCATATGGCCAAGCTACTTAGACGCGGAGGTAATGTATTACTATTAGATGAGCCGACTAATGATCTTGACGTAGAAACCTTGCGCGCTTTGGAAGAAGCGCTGTTGGCATTTCCAGGTAGCGCGATTGTGGTTTCACACGACCGCTGGTTTCTAGATCGAATATGCACCCATATTCTTGCGTTCGAAGGCGACAGTGAAGTCGTGTTTCATGAAGGCAACTATTCAGATTACGAAACCAATAGAAAGAAGCGCTTGGGGGATACAGCTCAACCTACGCGCATGAAATACAAAAAGTTGGATGGCTAAATTAGAGATTTAGATCTTTCTTTAATTTTGCAAGCTTGGCCTTAACTTCCTTTTTATCCAATTTACGTTCCACTTTATCACTAAGTGCTTCTGGCGCTTCGATGCTGAGCTCTTCACCACTGATAACTCGCCGACACAATTGTTCAAAATGGTATTCAAATACCGGAAAGGCGGCAGCTTCTCGTTCGTTTGCTAAAAAGTACCATCCCGCAGCTCTGCCCGCGTAGTAAACCGCTTCATGACTCCAGTTAAATTCCCTTTTAGGCGATGGAGCGGAACAGGCTTCGACATAAGCCTGTCTGACTGATGGAAGTCCAAATAAATCTGTCCCAGCTTCGCAGGCTCGAATAAAAGCCGCGATTGAAGGAAGGTAATCCTGAGATTGAATGACATGTTTTGCCGCCGCAACGATCTGCCGTGGGGAATATCTTTCTAAATTGCTAAGCCAATATTTTTTCGCAATGGCCAAGGCTTCTACTTCGGCAAAAGCTTTATGAAATTGGTTGTGATAAGCAAACTCAAATTCTGCGAATATTTGGTTTACCGCATCCACATGATCGAGTTCCCGATTATTGACATAATCTTGATCAGGTTCTGCAACTCTATCCGCGGCAGATGTTATAGCCGAACTACTCTGCCCAACTTCGGTCGGCGAATTGCTGGAACTTTTCTTTAAGTCGTTGCTGGCCTGATCCAGTAATGGATTGATTTTCTGCATTTGCTATTTCAGCGCTTTCCAAGTGTTTTAACTGTCTTGCCCAATCTTGTTTAATGAATTGCAGGAACACCGTATTCCAGGATGATTTTACTTGCTGTCTGTCTTTCCAATACAACACAAACTCCGGAACACGGCTGCGCGCCCACTCTTCGTTAATCTCAGCTAATTGTAATATTTCATAACAATCTAAACTTGGGTGCCAATCATCTGGAATTTGTTTAGGAGTATCATCCCGCCCAAATGAAGTCGTGAATTTCGCCCACTGACGGCGGATGTGTTCAATAAACTTTGTATTCCAGGCACCGTGGACGGCACCCCGCTCACGCCAATACAAAACAAACTCTGGCACTGCATCTTGAATGAAGCTTGGGTTAATACCTGCATTCTCAAGGATGCCCATGGCTTCTGGGCTTGGAGTCCAGTCAGCTGACATTGTACTAGCCAGCTCATGAGCACCACGGCGCGTTTGCTCATTGCGCCATTCTTTTAATACATGTTTATAAAACGCGTTGCCCCATGAAAAACGGGATTGCCCCCTATCCCTCCAGTAATTAACAAACTCCGGAACCAATTGCTTAATAAAGTCCTCTGGGATGGAATGCTGTTTACAGAGCCGAATCCAATTCTGATCTGGTTGCCAGTCTACAGGAACAAGCCCTGCGCTGTTGGCAGAAGGGGGAATTTTTGGTCTCTGTTTACCTCTCCTTGGTTTTTCCTTGGGATGTACCTGATCATTTATAGCAAGGAGGATTTCTACATTTGAATTTAGGGGCTCAATTCTGATCATACCAAGGTTTTGAAGACTTTCTTGAATCCGTTTAATTTCAGAGAGATCCCAAAAAGACAAAAGTGATTCTAGCTCCCGATAACTTACTTTAATCCAGATTAATGCAGAATCATCATTTCGCTTAACTTTTTCGCGATATTCAATCAAATCAGCAATGGCTTGTAGCATCACTGCTTCTTCCAAGCCAATAGTTGCAGCTAGGGTTGGAGAAATGAGCAGTTGCCGCTCTGAAAGTATCGGAGACTTCATTTGTTAAAAACTACTCGGTTAATACAAAAAACAAGATAAGAAAGATGTTAACCCCATCGTAACACAGCGAGAATTTCTTCTGCATTTAGTAATTGATCCTTTTATTGCCGTCGCTGTAATATCTAATAGTCGTTGCGGTTATTAGCAACATATTCGCTAGTTATTAACAATGTATTCACAACTAATTAGTGACTTTGTAGACAATGAAACGCTTCCTGGCTCTTATCGAGAAGATGCCCTTAAGTTCTTTGTTCCACTGGTAGACTTAATCGCAAACCGAAAGCTTGATTCTAAGCGTACCTTATATTTAGGGATTAATGGTGCACAAGGCACAGGAAAAACAACTTTAGGGAAATTATTAGTTACTTTGCTGAGTGCTCGCGAATTTAGAGTCGCAAATTTTTCCATCGATGATTTCTATTTGACACAATCGGAACGTAAGCAATTGGCAGAAAGTCAGCACCCGTTATTAGCTACGCGGGGAGTGCCAGGAACTCATGACATTTCACTATTAATGACCAAATTCGAAGAGCTAAAAAATCTAAAGGCGGGACAAGAGTGCAAACTACCACGCTTTAATAAGGCCATTGATAATCGCTACGGAACAGGAAACTGGCAAAAGCTTATAGGGCCTATAGATGTAGTGATTTTAGAAGGTTGGTTTGTAGGTGCTTTCCCACAAGCTGCGGGGGACCTTGAGCGACCGATAAACGAATTCGAAAAGACCGAAGATGCAGATGGCAGATGGAGGGAGTATGCAAACCACCAACTAGCTGGTCAGTACCAATCAGCTTTTGATCAACTCGATTTGCTCATCATGCTGAAGGCTCCCTCATTCA
>DFQD01000230.1:35225-39692 GCA_002377605.1 Gammaproteobacteria bacterium UBA3498
AAAAGCGCCTCTCTCGATGCGCCAGGCATTATGGATAAGGAGCAATTAGCCAAATTTATTCAGCATTACGAACGTCTAACCCGCCACTGCCTGGAATATCTGCCAGTCAAGGCAGACGTCCTGTTCGACTTAGATGCAGATCATCGTATAGCCGGAGTTTATAGACAAGCTAACTAGTCCAATCAGGCTTGCTTAGCGGTTGGTAACAAGGTGTCTTTTTTAGTGATCAGTGGTTGCACCCAAACCCGTGCAATTAATCCAACTAATGTAATTGCTGCTAACTGCCGCCAAAGCGGATAGTGCTCTCCGTGTTCAGCCATAGATAATTGCAACGGCCAGGAGAACCATTGGTAGAGTTCGTTCAGCATTAAGCCACAAATGATCGCAGTTCCAATGACACCAATTAGATAAGCAACCAAAGAGCGCATCCCAAGTTGCTCTTTGATGACTCCCATAGTGGCTATATTAGTTGCAGGTCCGGTCAGCATAAAAACCAACGCGGCTCCGGGTGAGATTCCAGCAAACAACAGGCTCGCTGCAACGGGAGTAGAAGCAGTTGCACAGATATACATTGGCAGCCCGACAATAACCATGATGATCATGGCCATTAACCCATCACCCCATTGTAAAAAGAACGACTGAGGCACAACTGTGGTGATTACCGCTGCAGCTACTAATCCTATTGCCAGCCATTTTGCTGTATCAGCAATCATACGACCGTAACCGTATTTAATTGCTGAAACGAATCGCTCATTCAATGGAGAGACTAATTCTTCTTCCTGTTGCTTTTTACCGCAACAGCTACTGGATTCTGCAAATTCTTCAACTACTTCGTCTTCTTCTTTGTCCATTGTATTTACTAATACACCGGCAACAATCGCACTAGTTAATGCTCCGATTGGTCGCATCAAGGCAAAGATAGGTCCAAGCACTGCATAGGAAAATGAAATCGAATCCACCCCTGTTTCTGGAGTAGCAACTAGGAAAGAAGAAGTCGCACCTTTCGATGCCCCAGCTTTACGGATTGCTAACGCAGTCGGAATTACTCCGCATGAACAAAGCGGTAATGGCGCACCAATAAAAGCACCCTTTACGATGGAAACAAAGCCAGGTTGCGCTAATTGTTTTTCGACCCAGCTACTGGGTATGACTTGTTTAATAATTCCAGCAAGTAAGTATCCAACCAATAACCAAGGCGCACTTTCAATAACCAGATTCCAAAAATTTGTTAAGAAATTCATTATGCAGCGCTCCTAGTGCTTTTAACATCTCCCGCTTCCAATGCATCCATAATTGAACAGTGAGTCGCATTTTCCGGCCCACCACAGCAACTCTCCAAGAGTATTTCTAAAGTATTCTGCATCGACTGCAGCTCCACGAGCCTAGCGTTTACCTCATCGAGTTTGTATTGAGTAATATCAGTTACTTCCTGGCAACTATGACTGGTTTTATCAACTCTTATTGAAAGCAATTGGGAAATGTCATCGAGGGAAAACCCAATATTGCGTGCAGTCTTCACAAATTGAGCGCGGCGAATATCGACATCGTCGTAGTATCGATAACCTGCCTCACTACGTTCACTAGCATTGATTAAGCCATGTTTTTCGTAGAAGCGGATAGTGTGAGTAGAGAGCCCCGTTTTCGCTGCTAATTCACTGATTTTAAGCATTTCCAAACCCCAAATACGCCTAATTTAGGTAATTAAGAAAGGTTAGTATAAGCTTAGAGTTAGCTCTAAGGTCAACAGTTTTATTCTGAGTTCAAAATACGGCTTATCCAAGAAGCAATATCTTCGATTTCTTGGGGACAAACAGCGTGTTCCATTGGGTAGCTATTGTATTCAGGAACAAACCCTAAATTTTGGAGAGTTCCCAAAGTCTTGCGCCCAAGAGACTCCGGAACAACCGGATCAAGAGAACCATGACAGATGAAAATTGGAATCGAGTTATGGAGCGGGTTGATCTTAATGCTATTGGCAGTAGCAAAGTAAGTAGAGAGAGCCATTATCCCAGCCAGGGGTTTGTCGTAGGTAAGTGCAGCTTCGTAAGACACCGCACCACCCTGAGAAAAGCCCGCTATGATTATACGTTCACTGGATACACCTCTTTCAATTTCCGTCTCGATTAAGTTATGTACCCATTGGGCAGATTGCATTAATTGCTCTTCATCGACATGACGGTCAACATCTAATTGTTTAATGTCGTACCAGGCAGGCATTACGAATCCATTATTAATAGTTACGGGAATAGATGGTGCATGTGGAAATACAAATCGTATTCCAAATTCAGTAGGAAGATTAAGTTGCGGGACAATGGGCGCAAAATCATTACCGTCAGCTCCCAGCCCATGCAGCCAGATTATTGAAGCATTTGCTTGGACATCAGGGAGAGATTCCATTTCTACAGCAGGTAAAATATCCGTCATATCACTATCTTTTAAGCTCACTATGCAAACTATTAGTGCGCGCTTTATATCAAGCACCCAGGCGGGCCGCAATAAAAGTCTTAGATTTTAATCTGTATAGTTCTGTGGTTAACTCCTACTAATATTCCCAGTGGAAAATAGAATGGAAATAAGACCATCAATCTTGCGCATCACAGTTTGTTCAGTATTCCTATTGTGTTCGCTGATAGTCAGCGCGCAAGAACACAGCGATCCTCGCTGGATTACTACCTGGGCCACGAGTCCCAGCACCCTTCCTCCGGAAAACAGTGATTATCAATCACTGAATAACCAGACCTTGCGATTGATTGTTCATACATCTGTCGGAGGCGAAGCATTTCGCATACGCCTCTCTAACTATCATGGAGACGAGGCCATAAATGTCGGCGCTGTAAGTGTCGCCCTGCAAGAGACTAACAGCATCATCTCAAGTAATTCTGCACTATCAGTTACCTTTAATGGACAGGAGTCTATAAATCTCGCTCGAGGAGCGGTCGTCCTTAGCGATGTAATTACGGCTGCTGTTCCTGAGCTCTCAAACTTAACCGTAAGTATTTATTTGCCTGAGGAAACAGGATTCTTAACTGCCCACGCTCTTTCTAATCAAACTAACTATATTTCTGAGCTCGGCAATCATACAAAGAGCCTTTCTTTCCCTGTGCAATCCCAAACTTCAGCATGGAATTTATTAACCGCAATAGATGTAATTAATAACGAAGATGCATTTACAATTGCGGCAGTTGGCGATTCAATAACTGATGGCTGGGGATCCTCTGATTCTGGAAATCAACGTTGGCCGGATCATTTTGCTAGGAGAATATTTAACGACAGTTCCATAAATAAGTTCGCAATAGTTAATGCTGGTATTAGTGGTAATCGAGTCACAACTGAAAGCAGCCCGCAATTTGGGCAAAACCTACAAGCCAGATTTGAACGAGATGTTTTAGCCTTGAATAAAGTGACTCATATGGTACTGCTGGAAGGAATAAATGATATTGGAATGGCCACCATGGAAACTGGATCCCCAATCGAAGCGGGAATAATAATTAATGGTTACAGAAATATTATTGCCCGAGCTCATGCTCGCGGAATAAAAATTATTGGCGCAACACTAACTCCGTTTCAAGATGCAATTTATTATAGCGAAGAAGGTGAAAAAGAGCGTCAAGCCGTTAATGAATTTATACGCAATAGTGGGGAGTTCGATGGCGTAATCGATTTTGACGCAGTAGTACGTGATCCAAGTGAACCAAAACGTATACTGCCTTCATATACTGAAGACAATCTGCATCCCAATGATACAGGATATAAAGCGATGGCAGATTCTATAGACCTTAATTTGTTCCGCTGAATTTTTTGCTGCTTGGAGAGCCTTAGCTGATTTAACATTTTGCTTATGATGAAACGAATTTTTTTGTTATTTCTCTTCTTTGTGACAACAAATCTAGTCGTTGCACAAGATGATGAAAATATTCCTTCCTTAGTAGGTTCGTGGGAAGGGCCTTTAGTAATTGGCAGAGATAGTACGAACCTGGCATTTACTTTTTCCCTGCAGGAAGGCGCGTACGCGGCTGCTCTAATCAGTGGTGGTATGGGTATTTATGGAATGCCAGCGGATACAGTACAGGTCAATGGACGCAATATTATAATTCGCATTCCCAGACTGGATGTGGAGTTTACCGGCACTATTCGCATGGACGATGATGGAGAAAACATCATACGAATAGATGGAGATTGGTTTCAGTATAGTGAAATGGTCCCAGTCGTATTATTGCCAGTAGACCAACCCACCTTTTAGGCATACATACGAATGAAGCAATTAGTCCCACGAACGTCACTCTAAAAATAATGAGACATTGAAATTACAATAAAGTAGATAATGCCTAAATATTCCAATATAGGGACTAGACAAATTCTATCGCAGGATCTAGCAATGGTATCCCTTAACCTTGTCAGCAAGACGCTATTAAAAGTATTAATGCTCTTAGCCATGGGACACGCAATGCTTTACAGCTATGCAAACGG
>DFQD01000230.1:40076-51317 GCA_002377605.1 Gammaproteobacteria bacterium UBA3498
GGAACATTCTATGCGGATGGGGGACGCCACACATATCGTGAGGATGACGGTAACCACTACCACGGCTACGATGGACCGATAGTTTGGGCAGAACAAGACAATGAAATTAGGCCGCAAGGACTTATCTACGGTGTAGAAGGCGGGCAAATAGTCTCCGCCGGTTATCTCATCCGCCAAATTGATCTTATTGCTGGCAAGAGTTTTCATGGGCTAACTCTGCGCGAACTCGATTTACCTGCAGCCTACTCTATGACGGTGGACTTTATTGCACGAGAGACCAAAGATTCTAGCGAGTACCTCTGGCTATGGCACTTCACACCTCCAGCAGGTTTAAAGCCATCCATGCTCTCTGTTGGTCAACTGCCTTCGGCCACCAGTCTGCCTAGTGAATACGAAGTATTCGCCTGTGACCATTTACCCGAGACCCGATTCTGCCCTGGCATGGGCCGTCATTTTACAAATCTTTCAGAACAGATTTCTCGTGGGCAATATAGTCGTCAACCGTCAACAGTAGGCAATTTTGGGGTTATATATGGCGAGGCGGCCGGTAAACTCATTTTTATAGAATATGTTCTCAACCAAGAGGATTTACTGAGCAGTGTGTCTTGGTCTGCTGCAATACCACTTTATGGTATCCCGATTCCACCCATCGATAATGTCCACATACTTCATTTCGGAACTAATGAATCGACCAGCGGAAGATACACTGTACACATGTATTTTATACCTGAGGAAACCTACCTTGCCTGGGAGACGGAACCTCCAATGCTTTAACAGGTAAGTTCTTAACAGAGTTGCCATTTAAGTGAAATTGGACACTAATCACCAATTGAAATGTTGGTAAGGGCTAAACAAATAAGTAACCTAAACTATTCACTAATAAGCAACTGCTATATTCAGAATCTAGAGAGAAATATTTAGCGCGCAACATTTAAAAACATGATCTTACATAAAGATATATATAGTATCCTGCTGTGTGTGTTAGTTACTTACACATCAAATTCTGAAGCCACAACAATCCTCGGAATGGATATTGATAAAGTTGCTAATGATTCAGAATTGGTTTTCGAAGGTGAAGTAATATTGAGTGAAACACGACAAAACTCCAACACTGGTATCATTCATACCTACGTTACCTTTGAAGTGCATGATGTCATAAAGGGTGACTTCTCAGCAGATACAATTGAACTTAAATTTGCTGGCGGTACTTTTAGGGGACACATTGTTGAGGTACGTGGTCTTGAGATTCCTAAGGAAGGCGAGGAAGGCATCTACTTCGTTGAATCCACAAGCAGAGATCTTTTGAATCCTATACTTGGTTGGTCCCAGGGACATTTCATTATCGAGCAAGAATCCGGCGAGCGACGAGTAAAAACTATCAATCTTCAAGCGGTAACAGATATTCAATCTGTTTCTTCTATACCATCTACAATAAAAAAACCTCAAGTAATTATCGAAGGTGACGGCGATGTTGCGGCTGGAGTTCTAGTTGAATCTGGCGCCTCATCAATTGAGCGAGCTCTTACAGTCAAGGAATTCAAGAATAGAATTTTATACCTTTTAGAGAACTGAATTGCGTAGAAATTTATACTTGGGCTGTTTATTCTGGCATCTAATTCAACTAATGAACTGATTGCGTTACGCCTGAGATTGGCATCGACTCAGCAAACACCCTGAAATAAACCCTTTCTTCCTCAAATGCCTCACGGAAATCTGGAGTCATAAAATAATCACCTGAAGCTTGCGATGTTTTTGGGCCTAGCAGGTTTAAAATCATCGCTTCATTTAAGCCCTCAATATCTTCTGTGTCGATTATCAATGTAATGGCAAATACTTCAGCACTGTTATTCTGCATTAAACTAAGGTCGTAACTGAGATTATTCGTAACTATGGAGTATTCAAAATTAGCCATGAATGAAACTCCGTTCCGATTAAAACGAACTTGCAAAGAATCGGTTGCTGGCGGCGCGCCATTTACGAGGGCTGGAGTAACAAACGGAGATTTGCGCGGGCTATTCGCCTCTTCAAAGGGTTTAGCGATTGCTAACAGTTCAGCATCCTGAAAATGTTTTCCCATTAATTCCATACCAACCGGCAACCCGCTATTTGTAAACCCAACTGGAACAGAGAGCGCAGGCAAACCAGAATTCGCTGCCAAGGGACATGCAGTGCCCGGTTGGCCATCCCCTATCATCACAGGGATTTGGGTGATTGTGGGATAAACCATAGCATCCAGTTCATGTTCTACAAATACTGCTTCTATAGCATCCCGTAGTGTTAATCGTCCAGCTAACGCCTCAGCATATTCGTCTTCATCAAGCTCCTCTTCCACGCTTCTTATCATGCTTTGTTGAAGAGCTTCGTGATACAAACTGAGATCTACAATTTCATTAACGCTAGTAACGGGCGGATTCTCACTGCTGGCAAGGTACTGATTTAGATCTTCGGTAAATTCAAATCCAATAACTCCAGATGCACTTAGTAAATCACTCTGGTTAGGTATTTCAATTTCTATAATCTCAACTCCCTGTTCTTCATACCACTGCAGTGCATCTTCTATAGTATTACGAACGCCAGGGTTAGAATCCTCAAAATAGTTCGTGATTTTTCCGAAGCGCATTCCCTCCAATTGAACTGATTCCAACGAATCGACGAAATTGGGTGGCGACATAGTTTGCATTATTGTGGTTGCTGCGTCGTTGCTGTCATAGCCGATAGTAAGATCTAGAACAATTGCGAGATCTTCAACATTTCTCGCTAAGGGTCCACCCGTATCCTGTGTATGTGATAAAGGCATAATTCCATGAATACTGGATAGTCCTTTACTAGGTCGTAATCCAATCAAATTATTGTAAGCAGATGGAATACGTATGGATCCACAAGTATCGGAACCCATGCCAACCGCACCAAAGCTAGACGCCACTGCTGCACCAGTTCCGCCACTCGATCCTCCGGGAGCACGGCGAATGTCATAGGGATTTTTAGTTTGCCCGATCAGTGAAGCAATACTTGTTATACCGCGCGCATATTCATGCAAATTAGTTTTAGCGATGATCACAGCTCCGGCCTCTAACAACAGATCCACCTGAGTCGCATTGTGACTTGGATAGTAGTTGGCAAAAGCAACCGAGCCATTGCTTGTTGGCATATCGGTAGTGTTGTAGTTGTCCTTGATTAATACGGGTATGCCATGAAGTAAAGAACGAGCTCCAGTGCGCAAACGTTCAGCATCTAATTCAGCAGCTTGTTCCCGCGCACGACTATTAATGCGCACGATACTGTTAAGTGCAGGGCCCTGTTTGTCATAGGCAGCGATTCTGGCAAGATATAAATCAACCAACTCAACGGACGTGGTAGTTCCGTCTTCTAGCGCGGATTGTAGATCCCTAATACCAGTTTCGAAAACATCGATACTTTGTGCAGGAGCACTAATAGAGAAGAAACAAGAATAGAAAGCAATAAGAAATTTTGTTCTGGACATAGAATTATTCCTCTATTTTTTCAATCTCATTAAAACACAAAGTATTGATTCGGACTTTCGACAAAACTGCCATCTATGAATCTGGGAGCAAAGCGAAATTGTGCTATCGCCTCTATTACTGCTTGACGTAATTCAGCTTCGTCAATATCTGTTTGAATCTGCGGTTCTCTAACGAAGCCTTCTCTATCGACCAGGAACTCAACTCTTATTGGGTGGCTTTGGTCTTTATTTCTAAGCACCTCAGGTATTACTGTATAAACTGGTCTCAGGTTTTCTCCCTCGCTCACGCGTTGGGCTATTCCTATTGCCAAGCAATGTTCAGTGGCGCGTTCTTGTTCACCTAGATTTTCATACGCTCTTATTAGCGAAATTCTATTCCGCACTGTTATTCCTGCTCTTGGAAAACGAACAAATTTTCCCAATGACGCAAGCAAGGGCTCAATCGCTGCCCGATACTGCTCTCTTACAATAAAGTATTCACCTGTTAAAAGATCTATTCGGGTCATGCCGCTTTGGGACCCAGGATCCGTGTAACTACTCAAGATTGATCTTGCCCGTTCCAATCTTGCACTGACCTGGCCTAAGTCGCCTACGCGCAAACTGAGAGCTGCTAGTTCCAACTCTAGACTCCCAGCTTTACTTGAATCTTCACCCAAATGATCTCTCGATAATTGCAACGCGCGCTCATAATACTGACTTGCTAATGTTAGTCGTTCTCGATCGTTAAGCGTGCGACCCAATCGCATAAGAGGATCAATGATCGCTTCAGAGCCGAAACCGAAAATCCTCTGATAAACTTCCACCGCTTCATCCAAATATTCTTGGCTTTGGCTTTCATCTTCGATCAAGGTGGCGTAATTAATGGCAAGCATTGCACTTCGCTCACTGTCTACACCAAACAATTCTCTGCCGAGCTCATAGGCTCGCCTCGCGGCTTCCCTAGCGATATCCGGCTGGGTGTCTTTAGTTTCTCCATACTGTAGATAAGCAGTATTGAATTCGTCCAGCTCGAGAGTCGACTGACCCGAAGATAATGAAGCAGAAAAGCTGGCTAGAACTAATTTTGTCCAAACTAAAGAGTTGCATATTTTACAGTTTATAGCTGGCATTGGGCTAACATAATCCTTGACAGAAAGTGGAACTCCAAATCAGATTGTGAGAACTAGTATGAGTGTTCATGACTTAGTAGTTTGAGGGATGCAATTAAACCTAATGCTGAACCTTAAAAATTTCTATTAATTCTTGTTCCAATAAAAAAGGATCGACTGGTACAAGAGCACCAACAATCGATCCTTTTAGTCGAGTGCTTTGATGGTTAAGGCATACGGGCTGCGCGAATTTCGATTTCTATCAACCAGCCGTCAACAACCAGACCGGCGATTTCTACAAAAGATCGCACTGGCTTATTAGGGTTTTCTACTGTACCAAAAAACTCAGAATAGCCTGAATTAAAGCCTGCGAAGTCCAAACCGTCTTCACCTGAAACTGCGAAGGCGCGCACTTGCACGATATCGCTCATTGACCACCCCTGGTCTTCTAGAGTTTGTTGAAAGCGTGCAAAGGTATCGATTGTTTGCTGTCGCATGTCTCCCCAAGTCCCATCTTCATTAGCTCGGGCGCCGGACCCACTTAGATACATGGTCTCTGCGCCAGGCGGAATAGTAATGCTGGTATAGAAGTACCTGCCTTCATTATTGCGAGAAATTTCTTGCGCGCTAACGTAAGTTGCTACACCCATTAATGCCAGCATGATAAATGTCGTAACTGACTTTCTAATTCTCATAATCGCCTTCCCTCCAAAAATTGACCGACTTGAAATCTTGTGGTTAGTTTTCCTGCACTGGCTGATCGGCCATAGCTTGCGCATCTGACTCGACCCCATCACCAATAAAACGTGAAGTGATCATACCTGTTGTTATCGCACCATTTACATTAAGTGCAGTACGGGCCATGTCTATAAGTGGTTCAATCGTAATTAATAAGGCAGCTACCGTTACAGGTAATCCCATGAGTGGTAAGACCACCAATGCAGCATTAGTTGCTCCACCACCAACACCGGCGATGCCGAATGAAGCAATAGCAATTACCAACACCAGATAGGCAATAAAGCCCAAGTCCACGTCTATGCCTACACTCGGCGCGACCATAACAGCTAACATTGCAGGGTAAATACCTGCACATCCATTTTGCCCAATCGTTGCGCCAAAAGAAGCTGAGATATTCGCAATTGGTGCCGGTACTTTTAATTCTTCGATTTGTGCTCGAATCGTCAAGGGAATCGTTGCTGCTGAACTACGTGTAACAAAAGCAAATGTAAGCACTGGCCATACTTTTTTAAAATAGGATTTTATGTTTGCACCTAATAATCCAATCATAAATGCATGAATCGCAAACATAATTGCAATAGCAATATAGGAAGCGATGACGAAACTTATAAGGGTAACTATCGCAT
Organism: Gammaproteobacteria bacterium UBA3498; assembly: GCA_002377605.1. Taxonomy (GTDB): domain Bacteria; phylum Pseudomonadota; class Gammaproteobacteria; order Pseudomonadales; family Pseudohongiellaceae; genus UBA9145. The sequence goes on from DFQD01000230.1 coordinate 46,010, forward strand.
CGACATCAGAGGTCGACATGACTCTGGTCATTAAAGCCAAAACGCCATAGGGTGTTAGGCTCATGACAATCTTAACCAGTCTCATCACAACGGCCTGGGTCGTCTCTATAAAACCTCGTATTCGTTCTCCGTGGGCATTGTCTTCTTGACCTACTAATAATGCCGAGATGCCAAAGAGCAAGCCAAAGATAACAACTGCAATTATAGAAATACTTCTGTCTTGGCTGAGATCTCTGAATATGTTCGTAGAGACCATACTTGTCAGCAACTGAGGAATACTCAAATCGGCAACACTGTCCTGGCGTGACTCCAAGACTTCTGCTCTGGCCGCCTCTCTTTCACCTAAATTGAATTCCGTCGCATCCAACCCGGTTGCGGAAGCCATGATTACACCAACCACCGCGGAGATCATGGTGGTGAATACGAGTATGGTAACGACAGAGCCACCGATTTTTCCGAGTGACTTAATCTCATCCACTTTGAGTACAGCCGCAATCATGGTCACCAAGATCAGCGGAATAATTATCATGCGGAGAAGATTCACAAAGGAGTTTGCTACAACATTCGTCCACTCAATTGTCTCCTGTGAGACTTGATGTCCTGGACCGAAAATAATCTGAAGATAAGCCCCGAACAAAGTGCCCAAAACTAATCCAATTAGAACTAATTTCGAAAAGCCAAAACCTCTCTTAGATAGCTGAAAAAGAAAACTTAAAAGGGCGGCGAAGACTACGAGGTTTACAATGGCTAAAGCAGACATTTGTATTACTCCTGAAGAGAGTGCATTTTTAATAAGCGCATCGGCTTACTTATTATTTTTTTAGTCTGAATTTTCTTGAGTATATAGCGCAGCCGTGAGGAGACCAATAGTGAAATCGAGGATTCTCTTTAGTCTCTTCCCAATGTATTGATATAACTCACAACATTATTTATGGCAGCATCATCCGTCAGCATTTGTGTCATTACCATCATCTGCTGGCCAAAAGTATCCCCGTCCCCATTTCCTCGCCAGCCTTGTTTAAAATTTTTCAGCTGGGTAACCAGATACCAGTCATTCTGACCGCGCAAGGCCGGCGCGCCTAAAGTTTCATTGCCCAGGCCATCCGCACCATGACAGGTAGCACATTGAGCAAAGAGTTGAGCTCCTCGGCCGGCATCAGCTTCGATAGTGATCTCCGCAGGAACGTAATCCCAGCTACCAACCCATTCAATAATGTCAGCTATACTTTCATCGGTTAGCTTTGCCGCCATAGGTCGCATGGCTATGCCTTCGATATCGCTAAGATGAACACCTCGCAGTCCTGCGCGAAAATTTTCCAATTGACGTTGCAGATACCAAGGTTCCATGCCAGCTAACCTTGGTGCCTGGACTCCGTAGTTACCACGACCATCGGCACCATGACATGTAGTACAGTAACGATCATCATAGGATTCATTCTCTTCAGCCGCATTTACCTTCATCCATGGAAGGATGAACATACACAAGAGAGGTATTATTAGTCGCATTGTATTCATTCTAATTTCTGAGAAAGGGCCAGGTATCCCCCAGGTACATAAAACAAGCTTATGCTAATTCTGCACGCACTCGCTTATCCAAATCTTCCATTGCCCAGTGTGCAGATTGAATCGCACTCTCCATCCAGGCTACATGTACTGTAATTTGATCACCTATAACATAATGTCGTCCATTAACAGGTTTTTGCAAAGTGTCGAACATAAGCTGTTCCTCAGCTGTCCAACCACTGCGGCTTCGATTCCAACGAGCGGCACAACCAAGCATGTGATTCATCCGGTGCCATGCAATTGTGACTGGCTTTTCAACTAGACTTCGATAGTTTGGATGTACTTTCTCTCCATCCTTTATATGACTTTCGATTCTTTCCTCTTGTGTCTTGTTAGTATGATACAAACCCCCTTGGAAGTTATACGCAGCGAGAATAACTCCTTTATCTTTATGTATCCCACCAGAAGGGTACCAAATGCTCGAACTCCGATTATTCATTCGAGTAATGCCCCCATAAATATCCTCTTTCTCCCAAAACCTTTCTTTTGCTTGGAATGCTGCTTTATATGCATCACCCCTTCGCACATACTTCATCGCTTTAACATAGTCAGCTGGAAAATTGTGGTCCAAGCCAGTAATTAAATGAGTGGGGATACAGTTAAAGCAGTAATCAACATTTAAAGAATGTCTAACTCCATCTTGGTCATAACTTATTTCTACACCATCGTTCGTAACATTTATCGCTGAAACCATAGCCCGGTATTTTACCTCCTGACCAACCACTCTCAGGAACCCGGCAATTATGTTATCCATGCCGTCTTTGGCTTGAAGTAAGGGGGGGCCTTGCTCCCCTTCACTTGCCGTCATTATCCTCCCTCCCAAGCGGCTTTTTAAAAGATCTCGAAACTCAATTATGTCCTTTTGCACGCCATGTGTGGTGAATCCTCCGGTCTCGTAGCCGCTTCTCGAACTTCCTGTATACTCGCCACCTTCGCGCAAATCTCCAAATGAATGAATAATACTGAGTAGATTTTCTGCCTCTAGCTCGGTAAATGGCTCATTCATTTCTTGTTCTGACATTGATTTTGCCAACATTTCTCCAAGAAAGCCGCGAACGTTGGTCTTGTAGTCTTTTATCCGGACAGGTTTACCGCCTAACACTGCATCATCTTGGAAATAGGCATTGTTGTTTTCTCCTACGAAAACCTCGAGCTCTACATCGAGCTCTTTACAATAGGCTAGTAAATTATTATGAAAACTAGGAATGCGCGCGGCACCGCCGTTAAAATACATGTGAGGCTCATCGTCAAACTCACAGTAATGGCGATTCCCAATTTCATCAATAAGGTCCCCATTACGTACAGTAAAGACTCTGCCTCCACATCGATGCGAGGCTTCCAATATGGTGCACTCATATCCTCGCTTACCCAATTCATAAGCGACCGTCAATCCAGCAAGGCCCCCTCCAAGAATTGCTACCTTCTTACTATTCGTGCCAAGGGCAAAAAGATCGAGTGCTTTTGCTGTCTTTGTGACTGGTAACAAACCTAGTGCCGAACCTGCTCTGAGCGCTGCTGAGCTGCCTCCTACAGCTCCTACTAGATTTAGAAATTCGCGACGCGTTACAAACCTGGTCATTTATCCCTCTCTAAGCCTTTGATTACTTATATTATTGATACACTTTCGCATATGAGTATAAGACTACCATTTGATAAGGGTGCTGTGGACTATTTCGTGGTGACACTGGTGTGTTTTATTATATTAACCGTGCAAAAGCCACTGGCACCTTTTCATGGGCCTTCCGGGCTCTTGTCCCATAGGGACTCCTGTTTATAACCTCTCTAAATTGCTATGCTAGCGGGTCTTATAAGGAGCGCGAGATGGCAAAAAAACTGCATTCCATTAATAACCATTTTTGGCTATCCACTTTATTCTCTGGACTGGTTTCTGCTTCAGTTGCAACCGCAAATGAAACTGATGATATAGCTAACAGGTTGGCGATTACGGACATGCTAACCCAGTATTCCTACCGCTGGGATGGCAAAGATTCGGAAGGGTTTTCTGAATTATTTACCGAGGAAGCGGTAATGGAACGACGACTCAATGGCGAACTGGTTGATGGTTCCCGCCTGGAAGGTAGGGCATCAATTTTGGAATACGCTCGGCGTTCGCATAAGGGTCGATTGGCGGATCGACAAACGCGCCATCATTTTTCCGGGATAGTATTTTTGGAGCTTAATGCAAGAAGTGCCGTCACAGAAAATATGGCGCTAATAACTCATCAAACTGCTAACGATTCAGCTGCTTATATTAGTAGCTCAGGAATTTATCGAATTATCTGGCATAAAACCCCGGGAGGTTGGCGCATGCATAAGCGAATTTTAATGACTGATCGCTTTAGAAATTAGTTAGTGCCGCAATTTGTAACCTGTCTTAAACATATACACCACAATAGAAAAACACAGCAGCATAAAAACTGTAATACTAGCCAAGCTGACGATTACATTCACTTCGGCAATTTCGTAAAAACTCCAACGTAATCCACTAACCAAGTATAAAACTGGATTCAGCAATGAAACCGACTGCCAGAGTGGTGGCAACATATCTGTTGAATAGAAGCTACCGCCCAGAAATACAAGAGGCGTAACTATTAATGACGGAACTACAGAAAGCTTTTCGAAGTTATCTGCCCAAATCCCTAAGATAAATCCAAGCAAGCTGAAAGAAATCGCAGTAAGAAAAACAAAGAGCAGCATTATGACTGGATGCTCAATGCGCATCGGAATAAAGAAAGTAGCTGTAGCCAAAATTATCATTCCCAAAATAATCGATTTCGTTGCTGCTGCACCAACATAACCTGCTACGACTTCTGTGGTTGATACTGGCGCGGACAAGACTTCGTACACAGTGCCCACGAATTTTGGAAAATAAATGGCGAATGAAGCATTTGAAATACTGTGCATTAACAGGTTCAACATGATTAATCCCGGCACAATGAAAGCACCATAACTCACACCTTCTACTTCTGTAATCCTCGAACCGATGGCTGCGCCAAAAACGACAAAGTAAAGCGATGTCGAAATAACCGGCGCGACTATACTCTGCACCAAAGTGCGCTGAGTGCGTGCCATTTCGAATTTATAGATAGCCAGAATTGCGTAGAAATTCATCTCAAGAAGATTCCTGTACTAGATTGACAAAAATTTCTTCTAGCGAACTTTGGGTCGTATTTAAATCTTTGAAATGAATGTCTTCAGCTTTTAGATCATCGAGAAAAGCTGTAACTCCTGTTCGATCACCACTAGTAGAAAACGTATAAGTTAGTTGATAGCCATCCTCAGAAAGTTCCAATGAATGATCATCTAGAGTTGAGGGAACATTCGAAAGTGGATCGCAAAGATCGAGGGTTACCTGTTTATTGCCTAGCTTACTCATCAATTTAGTTTTTTCTTCGACCAGTATTAATTCGCCGTTGTTGATAATACCAACTCGATCTGCAACCTCTTCTGCTTCTTCGATGTAATGGGTTGTCAAAATGATTGTGACACCGGCAGCTTTCAATTCCTCAACGATTTTCCACATGTCTTTTCTGAGTGAAACATCAACCCCGGCAGTAGGTTCATCAAGAAATAAAACAGTGGGCTCATGGGAAAGCGCTTTGGCAATCAGCAGCCTTCTCTTCATACCACCTGACAGAGTCATGATCTTGTCGTCTTTCTTATCCCACAGTGAAAGATCCCTTAATATTTTTTCGATGTGAACAGAATTTGCAGATTTACCAAAGAGACCGCGGGAAAATGAAAC